>JAAYLF010000172.1 GCA_012522035.1 Clostridiaceae bacterium | reverse complement strand
GGATGCCGAACGATGTTATTAACGATGCAATGCTAATGGTTCAGCATCCTTCCGACAAGGGCAGAATAGTCAAGATTTATAATATGACGCAAGTGAAGGTAAAACCGCCTACATTCGTCCTATTCTGTAACGACGAGAAACTTTTTCACTATTCATATTTGAGATATATAGAAAATCAAATGAGAACCAATTTTGGATTCGAAGGTACTCCTTTGGTCTTCATAGTCAGGGAAAGAAATGAGGATGATAAGTAAATGATTTACGGTATAGTTTCCATCATCTTAGGCTATTTGCTTGGCAGCATAAACTCCGCCGTCCTTATATCCAAAGTATTTTATAAAACCGATATAAGGACCATGGGCAGCGGCAACGCAGGCACCACCAATGTGTTAAGAAGTCTTGGTAAAAAAGCTGCTGCTTTTACCTTTCTTGGCGACTTCCTAAAGGGAATAATAGCCTCCCTTGTTGGACTGCTATTGTACAAGGAAATGGGGCTTGTACTTGCAGGCGGTGCAGCAGTTGTTGGGCACAATTGGCCAGCATATTTTGGATTCAAGGGAGGAAAAGGCGTCCTTACATCCTTTTCCGTACTGTTGTTTGCATCCCCATGGGCTGCATTGATTGCGCTGGCATGGTTTATCATAATAGTTGCCATAACCAGATATGTGTCCCTTGGATCAATCACTGCTGCTTTAGTAGTTGTAATAGCTACATATTTTACCGGGCACGGGTTTGATACTCCAACCTTCTGGCTTACGGTTTTTGTAGCAGTTCTTGTAATAATTCGTCATCATTCAAACATAAAACGACTTCTAACTGGAACAGAGTCAAAACTAGGTCAAAAGAATAAAAACTGAATACTTGCCCTCCCTTGTCATAAAAAAATTAACAACGACAGCTTGTAATATTTTCATTTAACAGGAATATATATATGTTGTATCCGTATTAAGACAAACATGATAAGGGAGGTTTCAAATAGTGGATAGATATGATATTTATCAGCAGATTGCCATAAGGACCTAAGGTGATATATATATCGGCGTTGTAGGTCCTGTAAGAACTGGCAAGTCTACATTTATCAAAAGATTCATGGACCTTTTGGTCATACCAAACATAAGTGATCCATATGAGAGAGAACGTGCAGTGGATGAGCTGCCGCAGAGTGCTGCTGGCAAAACAATAATGACAACCGAGCCAAAGTTCATACCAAATGAAGCTGCACAGATCACTATTGGCGGAAACATTCAGCTGAAGGTAAGACTGGTGGATTGTGTTGGATACCTTGTCAACAATGCACTTGGGTATCTGGAAAACGACATGCCAAGAATGGTTGACACACCTTGGTTTGATGATCCCATTCCCTTCGGAGAAGCTGCTGAAATTGGTACTCAGAAGGTGATAAATGAGCACTCTACCATTGGCATTGTGGTCACCACTGATGGAAGCATAACGGAAATAAAGAGAGAAGACTATGTGGAGGCGGAAGAGAAGGTAATAAAGGAGATGCAAGACACAGGCAAGCCTTTTGCGATTCTTCTCAATTGTGTTGATCCAAATGCGGAGCATGTGCCAGCACTTAGAGACAGCTTGTATGAAAAATACAATGTTCCCGTAATACCTGTGAACTGCAGCGAAATGGAGCAGAGTGACATCAATTTGATAATGAGGACAATACTATATGAGTTCCCAATCTGCGAAATTGGATTCAATGTACCTCAATGGATGGAAAGCCTGGACTATGATGAAAACCTAAAAGTTGAACTGATTGAGGCTATCAAGGAAGCCTTTGCTGACTGTGACAGACTGAGATCTGTTGAGGAATGCGCAAACCTTATTGAAAACGCACAATTTATCAAGAGAGCACAGATAACGGAAGTGGATGCAGGCAAAGGTACTGCTTTGATAGAGCTGGCAATGCCTGATGAACTGTTCTACAAGATTCTTTCCGAAAGATCCGGACTTGATATAAATGACGACAAGGCTCTTATTAACATGATAAAAGACCTTGGCAGAATCAAGAGAGCATACGAGAGACTGGAATATGCTTTAAGGGAAGTTGAACTTAAAGGCTATGGAATTGTAATGCCAACGGTTGAAGAGATGAGACTGGAAGATCCGGAGATTGTCAGACAGGGCAACAGATTTGGTGTAAGATTAAGAGCATCGGCACCATCAATTCACATGATTAAGGCTGATATCGAAACGGAAATTGCTCCTTTTGTCGGAACGGAAAAACAGTCGGAAGAGTTGGTGAATTACATACTAAGTGAATTTGAGAACGATCCTAACAGCATCTGGTCTTCAAATCTTTTTGGAAAACCATTGAATGAACTTATGAGCGAAGGACTGTCAAACAAACTGGGCAGGATACCGGATGATGAACGTCTAAAGCTCCAGGAGACCATTGAAAGGGTCATAAATGAAGGCAGCGGCGGACTTATCTGCATAATCTTGTAACTGAAAACTATTTCAAAATATCGGGAAGCTTGTATAAGTTTTTCGGTATTTTTCAAATTATTATGCTATAATATATCATGGATTATAATAACAGATGGAGTGAAAATTGATGCACATAAATACCAAATGCGTACAAGAAGGTTACAATCCCACAAAGGGGGAACCTAGAGTCATTCCCATTATTCAAAGCACAACATTCAAATACGATACGGCGGAACAATTGGGTGACTTGTTTGATTTAAAAACAGATGGGTTTTTCTATTCCAGATTGGCTAACCCCACAGTTGCAGCTGTTGAAAGAAAACTGGCTTCATTGGAAGGTGGGGTTGGCTGCGTTTTAACCTCATCCGGGCAAAGTGCAAATTTCTTTGCTGTTTTAAACATATGTCAGGCAGGAGATCATGTAATATCACAAAGTGCCATATACGGCGGAACATACAATCTGTTCAACAACACAATGAATAATATGGGAATAGAATTCACATTTCTCAGACCAGACGCAACAGAAGAGGAAATAGAGAGCGCATTCAGAGAAAATACAAAATGTGTTTTCGCAGAAACCCTGTCCAATCCTTCCTTGCATGTACTTGATGTGGAAATGTATGCAAAATGTGCCCACAAACACGGAGTTCCCCTAATAGTAGACAATACTTTTCCAACACCAATTAACTTGAGACCTATAGAATATAGTGCAGACATAGTAACTCATTCAACTACAACATATTTGGATGGACATGCCGTTAGTCTTGGTGGAGCAGTAATTGACAGCGGCAATTTCATTTGGAACAATGGCAAGTTCCCAAAACTTACAACTCCGGACGAGTCCTATCACGGCATAATATATACGGAAAAGTTTGGCAAAGGAGCATATATTGCGAAACTTACCGCTCACTTGATGAGAGATATAGGTGCAATGATGTCACCTCAAAATGCCTTTTATCTGAATTTGGGACTGGAAACATTGTTTTTGAGAATGGAAAGGCACTCTCAAAATGCCCAGGCGGTAGCCGAGTATCTTGAGAATCATGAAAAGGTCAGTTGGGTAAACTATCCTTCGCTGAAGTCAAGCAGCCAGTACGAAAAGTGCATGAAATACATGCCTAATGGTACTTGTGGTGTTATTTCCTTTGGAGTGAAGGGCGGCAGGGATAATGCAGCAAAGTTCATGAACAATTTAAAGCTTGCTGCAATTGTCACTCATGTAGCGGATCTTAGAACCTGCGTCATCCATCCTGCAAGCACAACACACAGACAAATGTCTGACGAAGAGATTGAAGTTGCTGGTGTTTCACCGGATCTTATCAGAATGTCCATCGGAATTGAGTATGTGGATGATATTATAAAGGATATAGAGCAGAGTTTGGAGAAAATTTAAAGACAGGAGAATGACAAATGATTACATTAGATAGAGTACTTGAGCTTTTCAATGAATTGAATTCGTACCCAAGGGGTTCGGGAAACCGAAAACCTGTTGCAGACTTTTTATGCAATTTTGCAAAGGAAAAAGGTCTTGAATACTACAGGGATGAGTGCGAGAATGTGGTTATAAAAAAGAAAGCCTCAGAAGGAATGGAAAAGTGTCCATCCCTGATACTGCAGGCCCATTATGACATGGTTTGTGTCAAAGACGAAGATGTTGCGCACGACTTTTTGAAAGATCCCATCACCTCATATATCGAAGACGGCTGGCTTAAGGCAAAAGGCACCACACTAGGAGCAGACAACGGTATTGGCGTTGCAATAATGCTTGCATTTCTTGAGAGTTATATCAAAGCTCCATATCTGGAATGCGTGTTTACATCTGAAGAAGAAACAAACATGGAAGGCGCTAAAAATCTAGACAAGAGTATTCTTAAGAGCAGGTATATGATAAATCTTGACGAGGAGACAGAGGAGAGCATCACTGTTTCTTCTGCAGGAATTTCTGATATCAGGTTGAATTTCAAAAAACATGAAATTATTGAGGAATACGTAAACGACAATAAAACTGTATTGGAGATCAATATTGATGGGTTGAAGGGCGGTCACTCAGGAATAGATATCAAACACAACCGGGTTAATGCAGTACAACTTGTATGTGACCTTTTGAACAATCTTGCACCGTTCAATGTGGAAGTGTTGGATATAAAGGCTGGAACCCACATGAATGCAATACCAAAGGATGCATATGTTTCCTTGGCCGTTGATAATGACAAGTATGCCAGTGTGAAAGATTTCATTAATAAATATATGGATGATAAAAAGATGGAATACAAGGAATCAGAACCTGATTTTACTCTTGTTATGCAGGAATCCGGTAATAAGTATAGTACAAAAATGAAGGATGGTTTTGTTTCTTCGTTGATAAGTATGGTGAAAGAGCTTCCTTGTGGTGCTCTTGCATATGACAGTGAGATACCTGAACTTGTTGAAACCTCTGCAAACATTGGCAGAATTGTATCTGAAAATGATGTTCTGTCCATATGGGTTAGTGTAAGAAGCTCCGTGGATGAAAAACTTGATGGCTTGGTAGAAACCATAACTGGTATAGGTATGAAGTATGAAGCCGATGTTAAAGTTGGTTTTCATGAATATGGATGGCCGGTTAACAAGGATTCAAAACTTGTTCCGTATCTTCTGAAGATAAAAAAAGAAAGAAATGAGAAACTGCCAAGAGTAATTGGTATCCATGCTGGTCTTGAATGCGGAACCTTCTCTAGAGGTATAAAGAATGCGGATATCTGCGCCATCGGACCAAACATCATGAATCCTCACACAACCAGTGAAAAAGTAGAGGTTAAATCAATTGAAAACTTTGTTGGATTTTTAGAAACAGTTATAAATAGATTTGATGAAATTGAAAGGCTTTAAGCCTTTCAATTTCATTTATATCTTCTTTCGATTTCTTCCCTTGCAATCCTGGTCCATTTGATAAGGGCATTTTCATCTACCGAAACGGTTTCCACGTCTTTTAATGTAATATCAAAAACACATTGATTGGCATCAAATATGTCAAAAACCTTACGAAGTTCTTTACGAACATAGTCTTCATCAACTCCAAAGGAAACTGCAGTGGATGGATTTGGCCTCCATGAAAGAACATAGTTGTTACCAATCTGTTCCGCACATTTTTTCGCATCAGCAAAAGGTGAAACGGCAATTCTTCGTTAATTTTCAATACTTTTTATTATATCAATTTTGTATGTAAGATCCTCACAGCAGCCATAGGCGACAAGGCCGTATCTTTCCAGGATTGGTTTTTGGTAGTCGAACATGAATTCTTTAAACAGGGCAGGCAAAAAAAGTGGTAAACTCCTGTGCTGCCATGTATCCCCAAAGTTGTTTCGTCGATATGGAGCCTTTTCCAGCACTTGGTGGAGGAAATTCTTTTGCATACGGCATTGCCTGGTTCTGGTGAGTTATTAACTTGAAACCCTTTGCCGATTCTGTCTGATCCATATGCATCAAAATCTTGCTTTGCATAAAAGTTAGAAGTCTGTGTAACCATTCAGGTCTGTCGTACGCATCCCACATGATCTGTTCAAGGCCTCTAAGCCGCACCAGGATTGTTGATATGTCATTGGCCCACATGGAGCAAAGAATACCTTGTCTGTCTACTTCTACTGTAAAATATCGCCAATCAAATCATTGAGAAAATCAAATCTTTCTTTTGTAACCTTTTCATCTACTTCATAATCCATAACATGTAGCTTTTCAATATCTTCTTCTTGCAATATTGAAGGCATGAATTTGGCAGCGCCTCCTGGAACCTTTTCGCTTAAATGGGCTGGCAGGCCATAGACACCCAAAGGCGAAGACTTAAAATGTGCACGCACGACAACCTACGGTTCAATAATTGTGTCATCATACAATCTCATGCGGTATCGGTTTATCAAAAAGCTTGTTTCCAAACTTCTTAAAGCAGGAGTCTGACACTTTATTTCACTTATATCAACGAATTCATGAAATGGGATTGCGCGTACTACATACACAGGAGGACGAGTAAATTCAAGGCTGTTGTGATTTGTCCATAGTTTTCGTCTTCTCTGCATTTCATCAGACAGGGCATATTCAAGGGTCTCTTTTGCAAGATCCCTGATTCTTGTTCTTTCATTCATAGGGTTACCTCATATTTTTCGGAAAAGAGATGGTAAATCTTGTCCCGCGGCCGGGTTCACTTTCTACATGGATTTTGCCGTTGCAAAGTTCAACTATACGCTTTACCATTGGAAGGCCGAGTCCGTTGCCGGACGAAGTTCTGCTTGTATCTCCCTGATAGAATTTGTCAAAAATTCTGGATAATACATCGCTTGTCATTCCAACTCCATAATCCTTTATGCTTACAATAATCTCATTTTCTTTTTCTTTCGCAGTAATTTCGATTTTACCATTTTCCTTGGATGCATTTACAGCATTGCTAAGAAGGTTTGTCCAAAGCTGTTCGGTTATGTCTTTATTGCCATGGTATGTTATTGGGTCCAAATCAAGTATTATCTGAAGATTTTTCCTGGTCCATGTTTTTTCCAGAAGAATTACACTATGTCTTATCTGTTCATCCAAAGAAAAAGAGGTCTTGTCCGTTACTATGTTTTGAGACTCCAGTTTTGTCAGGTAGAGTATGTTTGTTGACAAGTTTGCAAGATTTTCGCTTTCCTGTGCAATTATTTCAATATATTTTTTCTTTTTCTCATCTGAAATGTTTTCCTTTTGGAGCTGCTTTGCAAAACCCTGGATTGAAACAATAGGTGTTTTGAACTCGTGGGAAAAATTGCTTATGAAGTCGGACCTGAACATTTCAATACTGGCAAGCTCTCTCACCATCTTGTTAAAATCCTTTATTAGCATTTCAATTTCACCGATGGTTTTTGCGTCGTCCACCTGTACTGTGAAATTTCCCTTGGCTACTTCTTTTGTGGCTCTTGCAATATCTTTTATAGGTTTCAATATGAAGTTGGCCAGAAAATGGGCCAAAAGGGTACCGAGCAAGCTGCTGACCGACAGCACTATAATCGGCGCCCAGATTGTAGGGTAGTAAAGAAGGTCAAGCCAGTTTAGAATTACTCCTATCAGAGTTGTCAATATACCGGACAATAGCATGATAACCAATACGAACAGGGTGGTCCTTCCGCGCAATGTCTTAATCCTCAGCATTATATCTTCACCGCCTTGTAACCAAGTCCCCTGACAGTAACTATGTCAAAATCATTGTTATCCTTGAATTTTTCACGCAATCTGCTTATGTGTACATCAATTGTGTGCCAGTCAGACCGACTGTCCATTCCCCATATTTCATCCAGCAGCTGGGCTCTTGTAAATATGGTTCCCTGATAGGATAGCAGTTTGAAGAGGAGCAGAAACTCTTTTTGTGGAAGATACCTTTCTCCCTTGCTGTCAACCACAAGCAGCTTGTCATAATAGAGGGTTGTGTTGCCAATTACAAGTTTGCGTTCGTTGGCTATTTTGGCTCTCCTTAAAATGGCGGCAATTCTTAAAAGCATTTCTTCCATGTCAATTGGTTTAACCATGTAATCATCAGCACCCAGCAAAAAGCCTTTCTTGATGTCACCAGGTGTGTCTTTTGCTGTAACCATCAATATTGGTGTATTGACATTAGCACTCCTTATTGTTTTTGTAAATTTAAAACCATCCATGTTTGGCATCATAATGTCCAAAATGATCAAGTCCACATGCTGCTTGTCCAGTACATCAAGAGCCTCCAAACCGTCCTTTGCAAGTATTGGCGTATAACCATTTTCCTTGAGCACATCTTCCATCAATATGCGGGCATTTTTGTTATCTTCAACTACCAAAATCTTAACCACTTTGTATTCCTCCTTAACTACATGTTACATTTTACAACAAATATCTAAGGAAAGTATAAACTTTTGATAAAATCAATTTTTGTTGAGATTCAGTTGAGAAATGACTGGCATAATATGCTTTGTTGTTCATTAATGGAAAGGGGTTAGTATATGCTTGAACTTAAAAACATTACAAAAGATTATGTCATAGGCGATTTCAAAGTTAAAGCGTTAAAAGGTATTGATATCAAGTTTAGAAAAAATGAATTTGTTTGCATCCTGGGACCATCAGGATGTGGAACAACAACACTATTGAATATTATCGGAGGATTGGACAAGTATACATCCGGAGACCTTGTAATAGATAATAAATCAACAAAGCAATTTACAGACAGAGACTGGGATACATACAGAAATCACAGAGTTGGTTTCGTTTTCCAAAACTATAACCTTATACCACACCAAACTGTTTTATCAAATGTGGAGCTCGCCCTTACCCTCTCAGGTGTTTCAAAACAGGAAAGAAAGAAAAGAGCTGTTGAAGCGCTGGAGAAGGTAGGGCTGGGCGACCAGATATACAAAAAGCCGAACCAGATGTCCGGAGGACAGATGCAAAGGGTTGCAATTGCAAGAGCCCTTGTGAACAATCCTGATATAATTCTGGCTGACGAACCTACCGGTGCTTTGGATTCTGAAACCAGCAAACAGATAATGGAGTTGTTGAAAGAGATATCCAAGGACAAACTTATAGTTATGGTTACCCATAATGCAGACATTGCTGACAGTTATGCTACAAGAATTGTCAGACTTTTGGATGGTCATGTTGTCAGCGACTCAGACCCTTACAAAGGATCTACAATTGAAATAGGGGAAACGGTAAAGGAAAAGAAGAGAAAGAAGGAAAGCAAAAAGAAAACTTCCATGTCCTTCTTTACTGCACTGTCCCTATCGCTTAACAATCTGTTGACGAAGAAGACGAGAACATTCTTGACCAGCTTTGCCGGCTCCATAGGCATAATTGGAATTGCACTTATTATGGCGGTATCCACAGGAGTTCAGTCGTATATAGACATGGTGCAGAGAGATACATTGTCCAGTTATCCGATAACACTGGAATCTGAGTTTATGGAATTGTCAGCTCTACTGGAAACCATCTCTAAAAAGAATGATGATGACAAGGAACATGAGCTTGATGCAGTGTATCCAAATCCGGTTATGGCAGAGCTTGTAAACAAGTTGAACACGGCAGAAACCAGGAAAAACAATCTTAAGGCCTTCAAGAAGTATCTTGAAGAAAATGCAAATAATCTTGATTTTCTGTCTTCTATACAATACATGTATGATTTGAACCTGAACATTTACTCAAAAGATGTTGAAGGCAAAATATTTAAATCCGACATACAAGAATTGATGAACAGATTCATGGGGGGAGGTTCTTCTCAAAACAGATACTCCAGTCCATTTTCCTCAAGCTTTAATGTATGGCAGGAAATAATGCCTGGAAAGAATGGCGAAACCATAGCAGATACCGTCTACGAACAGTATGATGTTATTTATGGCAAGATGCCAGAAAACCATGATGAAATAGTACTTATCGTTGACGAGAAAAATGAAATAAGCGACATGGTATTGTTCTCACTGGGATTCATAACCGAAGAACAGATGATGAAAATCATGATGGCAGGTGCTGAAGGAAAAACGGTTGAACTTGACCTCAGAGATTCCTGGTCATATGAAGAAATCTGCGAAATGACCTTCAAGGTGGTATTGAATGCAGACAAATATCAAAAACAGGATAATGGCAGGTATGTGGACTTGAGTGAGACAGAGGCGGGGCTTGCTTTCCTTTATGACAATGCTTCTGTTGACTTGAAAGTAGTGGGAATCCTTCGTCCGAAGGAAGACGCGGTAGCCACATCAATCAGCGGAGGAATAGGGTATACTTCAAAACTAACGGAGTTTGTTATCAATGAAACTTCAAGCAGGGAGATAGTCAAGGAACAGCTTGCAAATCCGGATATAGATGTAATTACAGGTCTTCCATTCAAGAACGAAGAGGCGGAGGAACTTACGGAAGAAGAAAAAATCATCAAGGTGAATGAGTATTTCGCCGCTCTTGATAATATGGAGAAAGCTGCATTGTATATTAAAATCATGTCGGTACCAAGCAGTGAGTATCTTGAAAGTGCTGTAACGCAAACTCTAAGGTCAATGAGCGAGGAAGAGATAAAGCAAATGCTTGTAAAGGCATATGCTGAGCAAATGGGTCTTGACGAAGAACAGATTGCAGCATATGTTGAAAACATGGACAAAGAAACACGAACCGAGTATGCTTCACAGATACTTGCAGCTTCCATTTCCATGGAATATGCCAAGCAAGTACAGCAGGAACTTGGAGCACTTCCATCGGAACAGCTGGTATACTTGTTTGATAATGCACAGTTTACAAAAGAACAGTACCTGTATGTATTTGAAAACCTGATGCCGGCAACGGAATCTGAGAGCACGCTTGAAGACAACTTGAAGCTTCTGGGATATGTGGATTTGGAAGATCCCTTCATCATAAATCTTTATGCAACAACATTTGAAAACAAACAGTTGATTGCAGACATGATAAAGAAGTACAACAGAGGGGCGTCCGAGAATGATAAAATATCCTATGTGGATTATATAGAGCTGTTTATGTCATCTATAACCACAATAATTAGCGCGATATCCTATGTACTTATGGCTTTTGTTGCAATATCCCTGATTGTTTCGTCAATCATGATAGGCATAATTACGTACATTTCGGTTCTGGAAAGAACGAAGGAAATTGGTATACTGCGTGCAATTGGAGCATCCAAGAAAGACATATCCAGAGTATTTAATGCAGAGACTTTGATAGTCGGATTTGTGGCCGGTGCACTGGGTATTCTGATTACTCTGTTCCTGATTGTAATAGTAAACATAATACTCTTAAATCTAACAGGAATAGAGGCTCTAAGAGCGACACTGCCGATAGGTGGAGCGATAGTACTTGTTCTTATCAGCATGTTCCTGACATTGATTGCAGGACTCATACCTTCGAAGATTGCTTCGAAGAAAGATCCGGTTATAGCATTGAGAACCGAATAATCTTTAAGGGCTGCCTACACACGGCAGTTCTTTTTTAATTTCTTGTATTTCACAGTAAATTAATGTATAATATTTGAGTACGTTATATCATTTTTGGGGGTTAAACAATGAACTCAACTGTCAGAAGATTGTTTGTCGAAAAGAAAAAAGGTTTGGATGTGGAAGCACAATTACTACTTAAAGACCTTAAATCAACTCTTGGTATTAAAAATCTCGATAATGTACGAATATTGAACAGGTATGATGTTGAATATTTGAACGATTCTGTATTTGATATAGCAAAAACGACAATATTCTCACAGCCTAACGCAGATATTGTTTACGAAGAGGAATTTTACGTTGGTGAAAATGATTATGTTTTTGCCGTTGAACTACTTCCAGGACAATATGATCAAAGAGCTGATTCCTGCGAGCAATGTTTGAGAATTCTTGCACCACGTGACAACCCTATCGTTAAAACTGCAATAGTATACGTTCTAACCGGAAATCTTGAAAAAACCGACATAGATAAAATTAAAAAATATATTATCAATCCTCTGGATTTAAGAGAGGATACACAGCCCAAACCAGTATCCCTTGATACGAAAACAAAATCTGCTTCAAGAATAGAGAAACTTGAAGGATTTATAGCTATGTCCGATGACAAGGTGGAAAAGCTTTACAACAAGCTTGGTCTTGCCATGTCTCTGGAAGATTTAGTTTATGTACGCAACTATTTCAGGGATACTGAAAGAAGAGATCCTACAATTACCGAAATCAGAGTCCTTGACACATATTGGTCTGACCACTGCAGACACACCACATTCCATACAAAACTTGTTGAGGTGGTCTTGCCAGACAACAGCGTAATAAAAAAGACTTTTGAAGATTACCTTATGGCAAGAAAAGATGTATATGGTGACAGGGAAGACAAAAAAGACATTAGTCTTATGGATCTGGCCACCATAGGAATGAAATATTTGAAAAAGCATGGTTATCTTGAAGATTTGGACGAATCCGAAGAAGTGAATGCATGCAGCATTAAAATCAAGGTGGATGTGGATGGAAAAGAGGAAGACTATCTTCTGATGTTCAAGAATGAAACCCACAACCACCCGACTGAGGTAGAGCCGTTTGGTGGAGCTTCCACCTGCCTTGGAGGCGCAATAAGGGATCCGTTGTCTGGAAGGTCATATGTTTATCAGGCAATGAGAATAACCGGCTGTGCAGATCCGACTGTGCCAGTTGAGGATACCAGGGAAGGAAAACTCCCACAAAGAGTCATCACTACCACAGCAGCAAAAGGCTACAGCTCCTATGGCAACCAGATAGGAGTACCTGCCGGTTTTGTGAAGGAGATATATCATCCTGGTTACATGGCCAAGAGAATGGAACTTGGGGCGGTAATTGCGGCTGCTCCAAAAGAGAATGTTGTAAGGTCTAAACCTGAGAAAGGGGATTTGATAATTCTCTTGGGTGGAAGAACTGGAAGAGATGGTATAGGTGGTGCAACCGGTTCATCCAAAGAGCAGACAGTTGATGCCATTCAAACCCTTGGCTCTGAAGTGCAGAAAGGAAATCCTCCTCTTGAAAGAAACATAATGAGATTGTTTAGAAAGAAAGAAGTAAGTACTTTAATAAAGAAGTCCAATGACTTTGGAGCAGGAGGAGTTTCTGTTGCGATAGGTGAGCTTGCTCCTTCCATTTCCATAAATCTTGACCTGGTACCTTTGAAATATGAAGGTCTTGATGGCACAGAGATTGCCATCAGCGAATCCCAGGAGAGAATGGCTGTAGTGGTAAGTGAAAACGATGCCGAGAAATTTATACAGTACGCAAATGAAGAGAATCTGGAAGCTGTGGTGGTTGCAGAAATTACAGATTCCGGAAGACTGAAAATGTACTGGCGCGGAGATTTGATTGTTGATATTAGTAGGCATTTTCTTGATACAAATGGTGTCACACAAAAGGCTTGCGCAAAGGTAGATTCCATTGACATTGGTTATGAAGAAAGAAAAGTTGAGAGTATAAAAGATGAGTGGATAAAGAATCTAAAAGATTTGAACAGCTGCAGCCAGAAAGGGCTAGTGGAGATGTTTGACAGTACCGTTGGTGGAAATGCTGTTATCATGCCTCTGGGCGGCAAATATCAGTTAACACCAGCAGATGGCATGGTTTCAAAAATACCTGTTCTTAACGGGGATACAAAAACAGGTTCCATAATGACTTTTGGATACGACCCATATATTTCCGAAAAGAGTCCATATCACGGAAGCATTTTTGCTGTGGTAGATTCACTGGCCAAGGTAACAAGTCTTGGTGGTGATTTCTCAAGAGCAAGACTTACTTTCCAGGAATATTTTGAGAGACTCTATGACAATCCAACAAAATGGGGAAAACCCCTTGCTGCTCTTTTAGGAGCATTCCATGTTCAAAAAGAGCTCAAGATTCCCTCAATTGGTGGAAAGGATTCAATGAGTGGCACCTTTATGGAAATTGACGTGCCGCCAACCCTTGTTTCATTTGCAGTGTCAGTGTTGGATGATGTGGGCAAGGTTGTTTCACAGGAGTTCAAGAAGGCAAATTCAAGGGTCATACTTTACAAACTGCCTGTAAATGAAGATTTCATACCTGATTTTGAAAGCATGAAAAAGAACTATATGAAAATACACACTCTGGCAAATCAAGGCAAGATAAGAGCAGCCATGGCGGTTAGATTCGGTGGTATTGCAGAAACAATATCCCTTATGTGCTTTGGCAATATGATTGGCTTTGATTTGAAGGTGTTTGACAATCTGTTTGATAAGATGTACGGCTCGATTATAATTGAGCTGGATGACAGTGCAGGCGAAATGGATCTGGAAGGTCTTGACTATATTGATTTGGGATCCACTATTGAAGAGAGGACAATCAAGTTGGGTGATGAAGCTGTATCCCTTGACGAGCTTTTGGAAACATGGAAAAAACCTCTTTGCGATGTTTTCTCTGAAAAAGCCTCTTCATCAGGCAATGATGTAAGGATTCCTGAATATGAGGAGAATAACAGAAAGTACTCAAGCATAAAGCTTGCCAAACCGAGGGTTTTCATGCCTTTGTTCCCTGGAACAAATGGTGAATATGAGACAATCAAGGCTTTTGAAGATGCCGGTGCTGTTGTAGAGACCTGCGTGTTTAGAAACATGTCAGGAAAGGAAATAGAAGAATCAATCAGAGTTTTGAAGAATATGATTGATAATTCTCAGATTGTTGTGCTTCCGGGAGGAAGTAGTGCTGGAGACGAACCTGAAGGCGCAGGCAAATTTATAGCTGCGGTATTTAGAAATTCATATATTAAAGAAAGCGTGGAAGAGCTTTTGGCAAATCATGATGGACTGATGCTTGGTATAGGCAACGGGTTTCAGGCTCTTGTTAGACTTGGACTGCTTCCTTATGGTACAATAAAGGAGCCTGAAGAAAAAGATCCCATATTGACGCTTAACACCTTAGGCAGACACGTGTCCGTGATTGCAGGAACCAAGGTTGTTTCAACAAAGTCGCCATGGCTTTGGAATACAAAAGCAGGAGATGTGTTCTATCTGCCTGTAAGCTGCAAGGAGGGACGTTTTCACGCGGATGAGGAAACCATCAGGGTTCTGATAGAGAACAACCAGATAGCAACCCAATATGTTGATGAGTTTGGAAATGCTACTATGGATCCTGAATGGAACAAGATGGGAAGCATGTACGCAATTGAAGGTATTACAAGTCCTGATGGAAGAATCCTTGGCAAGATGGCCCATTCTGAAAGAATTGGAGAAAATGTTTGTGTCAATGTTCCAGGACCTAAAGACCAGATGTTATTCAGGTCCGGGGTTGAATATTATACAAAATAACACAAGGGGGTTATCTTATGAATGTAATGGATTTGTATAAGCAATGGAGTACGGGTATTTCGTTTGATTTGGAAACAAAAGCCGAGCTTTTAGCTATTAAAGACAATCCAGATGAGATTAGAGACAGGTTCTATAAAGAACTGGAGTTTGGCACTGCTGGTGTTCGAGGTTTGGTAGGTGCAGGCACCAACCGTATGAACGTTTATGTAGTTCGAAAACTCAGCAATGCCATAGCTGAGTATGTAAACAGCCTTGGCGTGGAAAAGCCGTCCATCATGGTTGGAAACGATTCAAGAAACCACTCACTGGAATTTGCTAAAGAAGCTGCGGCAGTGTTTGCAGGTCATGGCATAAAAGTTTACATGCACAGCGAATTATGTCCTGTCCCTGCCATGTCGTACTCAATCAGGTTGCTGAAATGTACAATGGGCGTTTTAATTACTGCAAGTCATAATCCCAAGGAATACAATGGATACAAGGTTTTTGGTGCGGAGGGCTCACAGCTTACTCCAGATGATATTGAGAAGATAAAAGAAATATTGAACACTCTTACTGATTACAGCAAAATACCAGGGTTTGATTTTGAGTTCCTTTCCAATAGAGGAAGAATTACCAAAATTGGGGTGAACATTAAAAACTCTTATCTTAAAACAGTAAGAAGACTTGTCATCGACAGAAATGCTCTCAGCATCAATGCTCCAAAGCTGAAGTTGGTATACACTCCATTACATGGAGCTGGTATAAACTACGTACCAAAGCTGTTAAAGAGGCTTGGTTTCAAAGAACTTTATACCGTAAAGGCTCAGATGACTCCTGATGGAAACTTCCCAACTGTAGCGGTTCCAAATCCTGAGGATGGTACCGTATACGAGCTGGCAATACAACTGGCTGATGAAAAGGGAGCTGACTTGATTCTTGCAACGGATCCGGATGCAGACAGGGCGGGAGCAGCCGTAAAGAACGAAAATGGTGAATATGTTCTGCTTAACGGAAACCAGATTGGCATTTTGCTCCTTGATTATATTATCACAACCAGAAAGAGCAAAAAAACAATGCCGGAGAATCCGTTTGTTGTTTCAACAATTGTGTCAACCCGTTTGACTGAAGCCATCTGCAAATATCATGATATTGAGTACATCGATGTATTTACTGGATTCAAGTATATAGGTGGAGCAATTAACAAACATGAAGACGAAGGAGGCAAGAGCTTCCTGTTTGGTTTTGAGGAAAGCTACGGTTATCTGCCTGGCAGCTATGCAAGAGACAAGGATGGAATAGCTACATGTGTGCTTCTTGCGGAAGTTGCGGCATATTACAATGCAAAAGGCATGAATCTTTTGCAGGCATTGGATGAGATTTATGCAAAGTATGGCTATCATTATGAGACACAGGTATCTTTGGTATTCCAGGGAGAAACTGGACTTGAGAAGTCCAAGGAGATCATGGCTCGATTGAGAGAAATGAAGAATCAGATTTCCGAAATGCCTGTTACCAACATGATTGACTACCTGGCCTCGAAGAAATATGTTTTTGGTGAAGAACCTGTTGTGGTGGATATTGAGTTTGACAAGGAAGATGTTCTATACTATAGTTTTGGTGACAATTGGGCTGTAGTAAGGCCATCAGGCACCGAACCAAAGATAAAGGTCTACTTCGGAGCCAAAGGTGAAGACATGGATGAGGCTAAAGAAAAAGCCGCAAAAATCAAAGAAAGCGTTATGGCTACCATAAAGAAATTATATGAATAAATCAGAGGGTGATAAATAGATGAAAAATGGTTTCGTACATTTACACGTGCATAGTGAGTACAGTCTTCTTGACGGTGCATGCCGTATAAAAGACCTGGTACCTGCATGCAAGGAGTTGGGCATGGATGCTATTGCACTTACTGTTCATGGCGTAATGTACGGAACCATTGATTTTTATGAAGAATGTAAAAAGCATGGTATAAAACCCATAATTGGATGTGAGGTTTATACAGCAAGAAGATCCAGATTTGACAAAGAAGGCAAAAATGACTCCGAGTATGGTCATTTGGTTCTCCTTGCCGAGAATAATGAAGGCTACAAAAACCTCATAAAGCTCATATCTGTTGCCTTTACCGAAGGCTATTATTACAAACCAAGAGTTGACATGGAATTGTTGAAAAAGCATTCCAAAGGACTCATATGCCTTTCTGCCTGCATTGGTGGAAGTGTACCCCAGTTGATTTTGAATGGTGAGTACGAAAGGGCTAAGAGTCTTGCTCTTGAGTATAATGATATCTTTGGGAAAGGCAATTTCTTTTTGGAATTGCAGAGCAACGACATGGAAGAGCAGCTTGTTGTTAACCAGAGCCTCATAAAAATGTCCAGGGAAACGGGTATTCCACTTGTATGTACAAATGACGTACACTTCATACATAGGGAGGATGCCAGAATCCAAGAGATACTTATCTGCATTCAAACCGGAAAGAGATTGAGCGATGGGGACAGGCTTGTCTTTAATTCAGACAAGGTCTATTTGAGATCTCCAGAGGAAATGTACAACCTTTTCAAAAATATACCGGAAGCTCTATCCAATACTGTGGAAATTGCAAACCGCTGCAATGTGGAAATTGAGTTTGGCAGACCTGTTCTTCCGAATTTTGAAAAGCCTCAAGGTTATACTTCGGATGAATATCTGGAAAAACTATGCATGGAAGGTGCATTGAAACGCTATGGCAGGATAAATGATGAAGTCAGGCAGAGGCTTGAGTATGAGCTTTCTGTTATTAAAAACATGGGTTATTCCGATTATTATCTGATTGTATGGGATTTTGTCAAATACGCAAAAGACAATGGAATCACCGTTGGTCCTGGAAGAGGATCCGGTGCCGGGAGTCTGGTTGCATATTGTCTTGGCATTACAAATATTGATTCACTCAAGTACAACCTTGCATTTGAAAGGTTTCTTAACCCTGAAAGAATCAGCATGCCTGACTTTGATATTGATTTCTGCGACTCAAGGCGCAAGGAAGTCATTGACTATGTCATATCCAAATATGGCGAGGACAGGGTTGCTCAGATAATTACTTTTGGTACAATGGCTGCAAGAGGCTCCGTAAGGGATGTTGGCAGGGTATTGGACATACCCTATGCCGAGGTGGATGCAATAGCAAAAATGATTCCTTTTTCGCCCGGTATGACGATAAAGCAGGCTTTGGACATGTCTGCAGAATTAAGAAAAAGATACGAAGAAGATCCTGTAATCAAGGATTTGCTTGACACCTCCATGAAACTTGAAGGCATGCCGAGGAATGTATCCACACATGCTGCCGGGGTTGTTCTTACAAAAGAACCTGTTACTGACTATGTACCGGTTCAATTAACACAGGATGGCAATACTGTCACCCAGTTCTCAATGACCATGCTTGAGAAATTGGGGCTGTTGAAAGTAGACTTTCTGGGTCTGAAAACCCTCACGGTTATTGATGATTCGGTTAATTTGATAAAAGAACTGCATGATGTTGACGTGGATTTTGACAACATGGAGATGGATGATCTGAATGTATATAAAACAATATGTGATGGAAAAACTGCGGGCATATTCCAGTTGGAAAGTCCTGGCATGACAAGTTTTATGATGGAATTGCAGCCGGACAAGCTGGAAGATGTCATTGCGGGCATTTCGCTGTACAGACCCGGACCCATGGATCAAATTCCTACATACATTGCATACAAAAGAAATCCGAAAAATGTCAAATACGATCATCCCATACTTGAAGATATTTTGGATGTTACTTACGGATGCATGGTATACCAGGAACAGGTAATGCAGATAGTAAGGGACATGGCAGGATATACTATGGGACAGTCGGATCTTGTTCGTCGTGCCATGGCAAAGAAAAAGCATGATGTCATGGAAAAGGAAAGAGCACATTTTGTTGAAGGAGCCTGTCAGAGAGGGGTCAGCAAGGAAATTGCCAATAAAGTGTTTGACCAAATGACGGACTTTGCAAGTTATGCTTTCAACAAGGCACATGCTGCATGCTATGCCGTTGTGGCATACCAGACAGCATGGCTTAAGACATACTATCCTGTAATATTCATGGCATGTCTTCTAAACAGTTACATGGGTAGCCCTGAAAAAATCACCCAGTATATAGGCGAGCTAAGGCTTATGAATATTGAAGTTCTTCCGCCGGATATAAACAAGAGCAGGGCAGAATTTACTGTTGTGGGAGATTCGATTCAATTCGGACTAATGGCAATAAAAAATGTAGGATTGAATGCGGTAGAGTCAATAGTTCGTGAAAGGGAGAGTAACGGAAAATTTACTTCCTTTGCGGATTTTGTCATGCGCATTGGACCGGAAGTTAATAAAAGATGTGTTGAAAGTCTGATAAAAGCAGGAGCTTTCGATTCTTTGGGTGTTTACCGATCCAAACTGCTTGCTGTATATGAATCAGTTATGGACATGGCAAGCAATGCCAAGAAGAAAAGGGTAGAAGGACAATTAACCTTGTTTGATTTGACAGACGACCTGGCAGAAAGCGACATGATTGAGGTGGATTATCCGGACATTGATGAGTTTGAGAAGAACACTCTTCTCAGTATGGAAAAGGAAATGATGGGAATATACATATCCGGACATCCTTTATATGATTATGAGGGAAAATTTGCTCTGATTAGAAACATAAAAACCTCAGATTTGATGACAAGCGAGGACGATACAAACCTTGAATCAGGGTTTCCTGAGAATATTAAAGACAATATGAAAGTGACAATTGGTGGTATTATTACTGATATCAAGAAAAAAACAACAAAAAACAATACCATCATGGCTTTTTGTACCATTGAGGACATGTATGGACATGCGGAACTTTTGGTTTTTCCAAAAATTCTGGAAAAATACAATCAGTTTCTTCACAATGAGTCCATAATAATAGTAAATGGAAGACTGAGTCTAAGTGAAGATGAAAAACCAAATATTATTGTTGAGCAGGTTACACCAATAGATGTATATCTGAGTGAGAACTCAAAAACTCTAAGCTACAGAACAAATGCCAAGAACATAAAAAGGCTGCAGGCTTTTATAAAATACTTCAGTGGAAAAACCGAGGTTAACATCTATGACGATAAAACAGGCAGCCTGCTGCTTAAAGGCTTTATAAATGCCGACAGTAATGTGATAAATTATCTGGAAGAGATTCTTCGCTCATAGTTTGTTCCACAAAGAGTACAAAAACACAAATATTGTAATTTAGCGTATATCATTGTATAATATATTTTATGTTGCATATTTAAATTGCCCTTTATCAAGTAACATGCATGGAGGATAATACTATGGAGAACATAAAAAGAATTGGAGTACTTACATCAGGAGGAGACGCCCCGGGAATGAATGCTGCCATAAGAGCAGTGGTGCGTTCAGGAATATATCATGGTTTCCATGTTTATGGCATAAGAAAAGGATTTGAAGGACTGTTGGAAGGAGACATACACGAGCTTAATTTAAGATCGGTGTCTGATATCATGAGCCGTGGAGGCACATTTTTGCAGACATCAAGATGCAAGGCTTTCAACACACCGGAAGGGGTTGAAAGAGGCTTTCGCATGGCGAAGGTGTTCAAGATCGATGCCCTTATTGTCATCGGCGGCGATGGTTCTTTCAGAGGTGCAAGAGATCTTGCAAGAGTCGGACTTCCTGTTATTGGAATACCCGCTACAATAGATAATGACATACATTGTACTGATTACACAATAGGATTTGATACTGCCTTGAATACTGTAAAGGATGCAATAGACAAGATAAAGGATACTGCATTTTCTCATGAAAGATGTAGTGTCGTGGAAGTTATGGGTAGAGATGCAGGATACATCGCTCTTTACTGTGCTATTGCAGATGGTGCTGAAGCATGCATTCTTCCTGAAAAGGAGTTCAATATAGATGAAGATATAATAAAGCCCATTCTGGGATGCAGGAACAGAGGAAAGCATCACTATATAGTTATAATTGCTGAAGGCGTGGGCGGTACTTTGGAGATTGCCGAGCAGATAAGACAGATAACCGGTATATCTACAACGACAACCATTCTTGGACATCTGCAAAGAGGAGGAAGCCCAACTGTAAGGGACAGGGTTACTGCAAGCT
>JAAYLF010000171.1 GCA_012522035.1 Clostridiaceae bacterium | reverse complement strand
CCTGTTAATGCCAGGAAGGTTGATTTTCTTGGTAATTCCATTGGTAATGTCAGGGTAGAAGGTGGCAGCATCCTCTTTGAAATCAAGCCTGGTGAAATTGCCAATGTTATGATAGAAAGAAGTTAAAGACCTTACACTGAATTTGGTTAAAGCATCCCTTGCTCTAAAGAGTAGGGGATGCTTTGGTATGTATGAAATCAGTATGTTGTAGAAAATTGAATAATGCCCCATTTGTGATCATTTTCAACTACAGCAAGACCCTTATGTACATAGCCTAAATAATCATACTCAAAAGCTGAAACAGGATTTCCTTGTTTGTCAATGTAGCCCCATTTGTCATTCATCATTACAGCTGCAAGTCCTTTGCAAAAATGTAATGCATCCTCATATATGATAGGTATTGCTATTTCGCCCTTTTTATCGATGAATCCATATTTGCTTTCAACTCTGATAGATGCAAGACCTTCTTTAAAAGGAGATATGAAATCAAAAGGTGTATCAAAAGGTAACTTGCCCGTTTTGTCAATATATCCAAAGACTCCATCTTTGAAAGCCACTGCCAAACCTTCAGAAAACCTCTTTACACCATCATATTCCAAAGGTATTTGTAATTGACCCTATAGCTGAAATAGAAATGTATCAGTATATTCTGTCGTTGTCAGGAGAGAGGCTAAAAACGGCATATACAAGACAATGTACAAAGGGCAAAAAGAGTGGTATGCATAAAAATATATGTAGCGCTTACAGCTCGCCTTTATATAAAATCTCTTGTAACTTCACCCTTAAATGAATATAATGTTTATGAAATTGAAAAATCTATTGAAGGTGATTGTATTGAAGAAATTAAAAGTTATTGTACCGGTTCTGATATTAGTAATAATATCTGTTGTATTATTAGTTTACTTCTCGCAGAAACCGCTGACTGTTGCATCAAACGGTAAAACAAAGTATACGATTATTCACAAGGACACTCTGACAGACTTGAACTACGCATACTTTCTAAAAGATGAGATTTCGAAAATAACTGGGGCAAACCTGACTATAAGAACGGAAGATTCAGTAGGCGATACCAAAGGATATGAAATTATTCTTGGGGATGTAGACCGGGATGGTCATACTATTGATGTATCAGAGCTGGGGAAATTCGGTTATGTAATCGAAGTTGTAGGTAAAAAGATATACATAAAGGGAAGTACTGAATACGGTACATATACCGGTATAAAAGCTTTCTTGGATAAGTTCACCAAGAAAGATAAGATTGTTGTTGGCAAAAAGACTTATGAAAAAGGAGACGGTCTTGACATGATAATTTCTCCTATTGAGACAGAATTGAAAATTGATGGTATAAAGAAGGATTACATTTTTGTACATGTAACTGACAGTCATCTTACACTCTTTTCTGACGATGACACAAAAGAAGTAAAAGCATCAGCTTATGGCAGGTCACAAGTATTCAAGACCGCAGACGGGATCCCCTCTGGTGATAGATTCCCAGCTTTCTTTGAATACGCAGAAAAAGTAAACGCTGACATGATATTCCTTACAGGTGACATTGCCGATTTCCCAACAGAGGCGAATATTAAAGCAATTGCAGATAACGTTAGCAGGAGCAAAGTTCCCTCATTATATGTTCTAGGAAATCACGACTGGTCTTTTGAATTTGACTATCATTCACAAAGCACCAAGGAAAAGTATATTCCTAAATACAAGGATTTGTGCGGAGGCAATACGGATTTTCAAGTCAAACAGTTTGATGATCTTCAGATAATCGCTATTAACAACAGTCAGGATCAAGTAACATATGAGCAGTATGAACTTACCAAAAAACAGCTTGAAAATGGTTTGCCAACGATAATAATCATGCATATCCCCATATATGTCGATACGTTGGCTCAAGCCACAATAGATGTCTGGGGAAAACCCATCCTGATGGGACCTGGTGGAGTAAGTCCGACAGAATCAACCACCCTTTTCTACAACCTGATAACAGATGAGAATAATAACGTTCAAGCTATATTTGCAGGTCATGTGCATTTCGACCACGAAGACGAGTTTTTGCCTGGCAGAATGCAAATTGTAACAAAAAATGCTACAGACGGACATTTTAGAGTTGTAAAAATATCTGGCAAGTAATGAAAGTCCTCGCTGCGCGAGGACTTCTTTATACAAACATCTTGTATTTTTTAGTACAATGAATATAATCTATAGTAAGCTATAATATACAAAAGGAGTTATTTTATGCGTAGGAACAACTACATAAAGAAGTTATGTTTACTCTTGTTGCCAGTTTTGCTGGTATCAGTTTTCTTGTATTCCTGCAACAAAGAGTTTGATCCAACAAAGGATTATAAGCCAATCATTGCAGAACATGAAGATAGTACACTTAAACTTACATTTGTACATTCTTTTACAAAAGTAGCGCAAGATGAGAAGCCCAAAGGAAATAATTCATATTACATACGTCTTGCAAAGAACGAGATTGAGGGTTGTCAGTTCATTCTCTATTCCGAGAATGCCAAGGAAAACCTGACAGCAGAGATTACTGAATTTAAAAACGAAGCTGGAGATGCAATTCCTGCTGAACTGTTCATTGAACATTATATAAGCACGGGAGATGAAATGACCCCTGACCCTCTTGTGCCGCTGTCTTCTGAGTTTAATTTAGAAGGGTCTAAATCGCAAGCCTTCTATATTAAAATAAAGACCACACCTGATACACCAGCAGGCATTTACGAAGCAATGTTGTCTATTAAGGATGGAAGCAAGACCATCAAGCAAGCAAAAGTGTTTGCAAAAGTGTGGGATTTCACACTAAGTGAAGAAACCGCATGCACAACAGCAATGGATCTTAGTCATTGGGCTGTATACGTAAAGCATGAACAATGGGATTCAGACGACAATGAGCTTTACAAGATATATTACGATTATCTGCTTGAAAATCGTATAAATGCATATTATCTGCCTTATGATCTTCTTGATCCAAGAGTGGATGAATACTTGGACAATCCAAGAGTGACTTCATTCTGCATTACAGGTTACAAAACAAATTTCAATTTTGACAAGTTGAGAGCAATTCATGAAAAACTGTCCCAGAAGGAAGAGTGGTTTGACAAGGGATACTTCTATTACGTAGATGAACCTACTGATATCCATCTTCTGAATGAAATTGAGTTCTATGGAATGAACTTGGAAACAGTATACCCAGGTTATAAAATGGTGGCTCCATTCTTTACAGACATAATGGTTGATTACAAAACAGATCAAATCGAATTCATGTCAAAATACATACGTATTTGGTGCAACAAACCATATGCATACAAGACAGCTAAAGAGAACAAGAAAGAACCTAAATACATCGTTCAGTCCGAAAAATACGACAAGCAGTACGGAACATATGCTGAACGAATGGAAGAGTTCAAAAAAAGAGGAGACAAGGTTTGGTGGTATGTGTGCTGGGAGCCACAGGATCCTTATGCTAACATACTTATGGAGCAGAAGGGTGTAGTTCACAGGGTTCTATTCTGGCAGCAAAAGCAGTTCAATGTGGATGGATTTCTATACTATGCAGTAAATAATTGGACTGAGAATCCTTGGGAAGATGCAATAACAGGAAAGCACCTTATGCCTCATGTATATGGTGATGGTGTTCTGATTTATGATGGTGCTCATGTAGGTATTAGAGGTCCTATCGGTTCATTAAGACTCGAAGCAGTCCGTGATGGTATTGAAGATTTTGAGTACCTCACCATGGCAGAGAAAGAGTTGGGCAAAAAGAAAACCAATAAGATTATAAAGAAAGTGTCCAAGAGTATATTGGATTACACAAAGGATGACGAAACCTTTGTGAAAGCTAGAATTGAGCTAGGCAACAAGCTGGAAAAAGCTTTGAAAAAGTAAAATAATTTAAATGTCAGGATACATAGAGAGTTGCATGCTTCTTAAAGGCAGCAACTCTCTTTCTTTTAGGTTATATTATTGAAGCTGCTCAATGGTGATACCGCACCGGACAGAAGGTTTGGTTATATTGCAAAATGAGAATGGATTGATATAATTGGAGGAGCAGTGCAATATGGCATACTATTTGGAAAGGAAGTAAAATTATGAAGCTGTTGATTATTAGACACGGAGATCCGGATTACAAGAACGATACACTAACACCAAAGGGTTGGATTGAAGCTGATTTGTTATCCAAAAGACTTGAAAAGATAAATATATCCAAGATTTATTGTTCGCCATTGGGCCGTGCGAAGGACACCGCAAAGGCTACTCTCAAGATAAAAAACATGGATATGGAGATCCTTGACTGGCTGCAGGAGTTTCCACTCCCTGTCAAACCTGACTATGAGAAAGAAGGTCTTCCTGTACATCATAATGGCTGTCATTGTCCTTGGGAT
>JAAYLF010000170.1 GCA_012522035.1 Clostridiaceae bacterium | reverse complement strand
CTAAAGCCGCACAGACAGTTATGGATGCAGAAGAAGACATCCTGGCATATATGAGTTTTCCGGAAAAACATTGGAAACATATATACTCTTCAAACTTGATAGAGCGCTTAAACAAAGAGATTAGAAGGCGTTTTAATGTAGTAAGTGTTTTCCCGGACAGGGCCTCTGTAATTCGCTTAGGCGGAGCTATACTGATAGAGCAGAACGATGAATGGAGCGTAGCAGAAAGAAGGTACCTATCCAAGGAATCGATGGATGAACTGATGTTAAAAGATGCAATTAGAAGGCTGCCGAATGCAGACAACATGTAATAGTACGGAAAATAAGCGTTTATGCCGCGAAAGCCTATTGGCAATAAGAGGGCCCCATATGCTAGACTCTTTGACCAGGCAGCTTAATGCCCCAGGCATGGAGGTGCCGCAGCTGCATGAAAGCATTTGGGAGATGCTTGTTGTCAATAGGACCGTGGAATAAATGCTGTGGGTATAGATAGTTTTAGTTACTTAGTAGAAAAATATTTTACACCACTTGACAAGACACAACCCCAAAAATTTAATTGACCATTGTTATTAAACGAATCTAATTGTTGAATTGTAGTATTTCTCAATTGGGATTTTGCTTAAGACTTCTGATGTTACTGTTGCCTGAGTTATATGATTGGATGATTCAGATATGATTGACGAGATCGGTTCTAATATATTTATTCATTAATTTATATTCTCGGTTCTATCTTCTGCTCTACCTCCTTGCATTCTCAACTTCTCAGTATATATAGATTTTAACCAACTTTATACAAGTAACCATAGCACTTTAGCATGATTTGAAAAAATCATCATTCTTTAGAGTTAAGTAGAATTATCACTGTAACCAGGATTTACTTAATTAATGTTATCAAATTTAATACGCTTTCAAACATTATTCAGTAGATGTAATAATGTTGCAGGAGTCTGTAAACGAAATACACTTTACGACCAAGAGAATCGTAAAAAAGCACTAGGATTTTCTGATTAAAAATCACCCATAACAGCTTCATTAAATAACCAACAAAAATGCGATTACCGTTGTAAAACTAACAAATAATGACAAAAAAGCTTTGATTATGAGCGTGATTTCAATGCTAGTCTGCATAGCAATGCTCATAGGCACAACCTTCTCGTGTTTTACAGATACGGCACAAACCGCAGTGAACAGAATTGCTTCAGGCAACCTGAATATAGAAATGGAGTATCTGGACGTCGCCAGCGGTGAGTGGAAAACAGTCAGAAGTGACAAACCGCTTTTTGACAATAACGCATTCTGGGAACCCGGATTCTCTCAGGTTGCTTACCTAAGGATTCGCAATGCAGGAAATCTTGCGGTGAAGTACAAAATCGCAATTACGGTCGCAGGTGAGACTCCTCGAATGAATATTAGTGATGATCAATTCCTTCTCTCAGACTACATAATGTATGGAGTAAAGGAAGGTCAGCAAACCGCATTTGCAAATCGTGAAGCCATAAATACAGTATTGCCGGGTGAGCCCTTAAAGACTACACAAAGGAAGGCTCAATGCTGCCAGGAGAGACCGTATACCTGGCTTTGGTTGTATTCATATCAACAACTGCAGGCAACTAACAATACTGTCAATGGCAGCAAAAGAGGTTTCCAGATATTCGACTGCAGAAATGAAGTAGGCGCTGCTGTACCGAGAACTACCGGTAATGTCATAATTGAAAACAACACGTTTGAAGGTATAATACAGTGGCCTGACCTTATGATAGGAGGTACTGTATCAATAACCGGGAATAACGCGATAGCTGATTCGGGTGCTGTTGCAGAAGTACCTTTATTAGTGCTGCGAGATACGGCTGCAAGTGTTGTCCAGAACTACTCAGGCAACAAAGTAAACGGCATTGAAGTAACACTAGACCAGAAAGCATTTACTCACGATTCGAGTTCGGGCGGAAATCTCTGGGTATTCTACTGCAAAGTATAAGATAAATGTATGGGTATAAAAAAGAGAAAAGCACACTTCAGTCCAAACTGGCGTGTGCTTTATTAATATAACCTAAAAAACATAAAACAAGGAGCCGTGCATTGCAACAGCCCCTTGTTTTGCTAACTTGCCTTAAAAAAAGATATTACTCTTGTATGTCTTGTATGGTAATGAGAGTACTTATATCCCAAGCCGAACCATCCATAATATTTCCAGTAAAATCTGTTTGTGCTGAGGATGGAATGGTTACCTGGAAGTAAATACCGCTTTCTGTATTTTCACAATTGATAAATGTGTTATCTTTAAAATGGAGTTTTGTAAGATAAGGCAACAACCCACCATTATTTGGTCTTAAAATACGGTTCTTGCAATCTTTAAAGGTATTGCCGATTACTGAAATTGATTTGATAGTGTTGCCACCCTGACAATGTATTACTGTTTCCTTTATGTTTTCAAACACGCAGTTTTCAACAGTCAGGCTGTTCCAGCAGGCATTTGTCGCATATATTGGGCGGGCAATACCAACAAACCTACAATTGCGAATAACAATATCTGCTGTATTGACGGTATCATCCAAACCTGCTGTATCTCCCCTCAGCGCAAGGCCAAATCCAAGAGAGTTGTCAGAATCATCAGCTATTATGGTGCAGTTCTCAATAACAAGTCTCTTTAATGTGTTTGTGCCTTGTTTGCTGAATCTAATCAGGTCATTGGCAGATGTACTATTGTAAATCACTAGATTTCTGATGGTCAGGTTATCTATAGTGACTCCCTTTGAATCATTGCTGCCAGAAATCAAGATTCTTTCAACGACAGCACCAGCTGATCCGGATATTACAATGTTTTCAAGTGTGTCTCCACTCTCAAGCCCCTGTGTAAGATCAATTACACCATAAGATACCGGATTTCCGTTCTCATCATATGCAGGCTGAAGAACGAGCTCAGTATTATTTTCAAGATTCATCAACTTCTCATTGATATCTGAAGGTGTAACCGTGATTACGCCAAGTTTCGCATCCTTATCATACTGATTATCAAAGCTGTCGGATTCAGCGGTCATCTGTCCGGCAACAACGGTCACATCAATGGTAATGTCCTTACCCATGTACTCATTACCTGCATCTTCCTTCATATGTACCGCAAGAGCAAAGTAATCAGTCTCGTTTTGTATAGGTGGATTCTGTGCAATACCATCGAGCACCCGGTTTTGAGCAGCAACTATAGTGCCAGCAACTACGTCTCCAGTCTGTACCCCTGATATAGCCTTGATCTCATCCCAACTAGCAGGAGGAACAAAACCTGGTGCTGAAGCATCAACACCATCAAGGATGGCATATTCAAGCGCACCAATAAGACCACCATCAATAATATTAAGTACAATATTGTACTTTAGAGCGAGGTTGCCATTGTTCCTGACACCAAGATACACAATCTGAGTCTTGCCAGGTTCCCAAAGAGTATCAGCACTGTCGTTCTGAGCAACAAGACTGTTTTCATTACCAAAGATGGCGCTGTCTTCGCCAGAGATTGACACATACTCGTCTCCGTTCCACATTACAAGATCCACATCAAGATTACCAGCAATAATCTTGTTTACCCCTGATGTTGCTTGGTCTGTAAACCAGGCTAGTGTCGTACCAATTAACAAGCTAACACAAACAAACAGACTAAAAAGATTAATGCCAATTGCTTTTCTTGCCTTTTTCATATGAATACACCTCCAATAAAATAAATGAAATAAAGGACTCGACTACATATTATCTGGCAGTGGATACTATCACCTCCAGATGTAAAGAACAGTACCCTTCATTATCTATTTTAATCGAGTGTTTTGAAATCAGCTATCGCACAACAGTATGATTTAGATAAAAAACTGTATCATACTTTAGTATTATACTAATTACTGTGTCACCTCAGGTGAATAACTGACCCTCAACATACCATAAGTAATAATATGAATAGAGACAAGATAAGTCATATGAAGGTAGACTGAATGATAAAAATTCTAGCTTATCTTATTTTTGACATTCTCATGATTGATGAATCAAGCAATTTACTTACCGGATTACGTTGATTCTGAACAACCCGGATGTGTTAAACATAAAAAAACCTTCGAATCTCTTCGAAGGCCTCATACTATCATACAAATGATACATATTATTTTTATAAACAATGAATAACAATCCAGGTATAGTTGAGTTCAGAAAAAATCATTATTCAATCTAATCTGGTTTTGTGACAATATTTATCTGCAACTGCTTGTTAATAGCTTTTACATGATCATATATCTGTGCGAAAACATTATATATCCTGTTATAATTAATGTGGTTATCTTCTATGGGCTCGTTAACCAACTTATAAGTTATAAACTTCCTGCATAATCCAATTAAATCACTATGTATGCCAACACCATTCATAGCAAGTATGGCTGCACCAAAAGTAGCCATATCTGATG
>JAAYLF010000169.1 GCA_012522035.1 Clostridiaceae bacterium | reverse complement strand
TTTTCATCTACAACACCTACTTTAAATTTATTTTCCCAAATCAACAACCGTTCCAATAAACAAAGGAAGGTTTGTTGCGTTATCAATAATTGCGTAGACAAAGGGCCTGTCGAGTATGACTCTGGCTTCACTAACAGGACCCGCTGTGTCGCGCATTTCCACTTTTGTTACCGCACCTGCTTTTGTGCCTTTCTCGTCAACGGAAATAAATGTTTTGTGAAGAACTTCAGAGATGTAAAGACCTTCTTTTAGATCAGCATCCATTTTTGAAAAATCAGCTCTTCCATCAAATGCATGCTCCATACCCATGTCAATTAAAGCATCATTCATCACAATCTCATAGTTATACTTGAACTTTGGAACACCTGCATTTACAACTTCTTTTGTAGCTCCTCCAACCAGATTCAAAAATGTTTCTCCATCAAGACTTGCAACATAATCGTATATTGAAATTTCTTCATTTGGCAGTATTGCAACAAAACTGTAGTCTTTGTTTTTGTATGGTTTGACAAACCCTACCGCATTGTCACTGCTAATATATTTTGATTCGTTTGAGTACATCATATCTACCTTGGTATAAGTGCCGTCAATGTTCCTAAAATCCCTTTCCTTTATATCATTCTTCTCATATATCTTTTCCCATTCAGCATCAAACACAATTGCATTTATTAAAAACATAACCGCACTGTCATCTATTTTATCAAGTATTTCATCTATCAAACCATCGGTCTTTTTCTTTACCCAGTTATTTATATCTTTAACCGTCTGAGCATCAAAGGCTGACTCATAAGCGCTTGCTTTGTAATAGTCGGCATTTTTCTGCAGGAAATCGGCATTAACATTAAAACCTTTACGAAACCATATGGAGTTGGATATGACAAGCTTTGATTTTGCTTTGTTTGGCAACCCCTTTGCATAAGAATACAAGTACTCATTCAGCTCATCAATTGTAATGTCATCTCCCAAAACTTTTTCCATTTGCTCCAAGGTCTCATTGTCAGCACCATTTGCAGTCATCGATAGAGCAAGCAATACAGACAAGGGAGACACCAAAGAATTCTCCTCTCCCAGGGACCTCTTGAAAAGCTCCATGGAAAACCTGGCTGTACTTTGTATAAATCTCTCGTCCACATCTTTCCCTTCCACCGTGTTTGCCTTTATGTCCTTCATCAAATCTGTGGCATATATTCTGGTTGTACACGATGAAAGATTTACAATCATTACAACCATTAAAACAAAAACAAGACTTAAAGTAACAACTCTTTTCATCTTCTACTCATCCTTTCATAAAGTGGCAACAATTCCCTGCCTCACTTATTATTCGAACAAGTTAACAAAAACACTCTAAAAACACAAAAATCCATTGGCCAAAACCAATGGATTTTCGTTCACTCCAATGCCTTTTTGATACTCTTTACAAAATCCCTAACACTATATAGCTCATCCACCAGCCTTGCAATCGCACTGCCAACAATTACTCCCTCGCAGTGATGTTTCAAACTCCCTGCCATCTCAGGACTTGAAATACCAAAACCAATTGCTCTGGGCAAATCAGTAAAGCGCTTTACCTCTTCCATATATGCGGAAATATCCGTATCAATGCTGTCCCTTTCCCCAGTCACTCCCGTTGTGGAGACACAGTAAACGAATCCTCCCGCCTCCTTTACAATCTCCTTTATTCTTTCATGGGAAGTAGGTGCAACCAAAGGAATGTGGTGCAAACCATACCTCCTTATTACACCACTTGCTTCGTTTCTTTCCTCAAGGGGAAGATCCGGGATTATAAAGCCGTCGATGCCTGCATCTTTTGAATCTTTTACAAACCTCTCCACACCGTATCTGAACAC
>JAAYLF010000168.1 GCA_012522035.1 Clostridiaceae bacterium | reverse complement strand
TTAAGTTTTCAAGGTGCAAATTCTATTTTCATGTCATAAAAAAATACTAATGACACTCTAATCTTGTAAATTTGATGTATAATTGCATCAAATATTGGCAAGGAGACCATTATGAAAGTTAACAAAGTACGCAAATACCAACCAGGGTATCCCAAAAAGAAAGATACCCTGAACAATCCAAATCTTTTAAAAAGCATGCCAGGCAGGTGGAAAAACCTTCTGGTTTCAGGTTCTGTTTTGTCATCGGTAATATTAACAAGCTGTGGTGTGAGCAGCCCTCAGGATTTATTGAACAAACTTATTCCAACCCCAACACCTCCACGAGGCTTTTTCGGAGGGATGATTGTAATTCAAGAGTATTACTTCACCGATGAGGAGGCTGTCGACATAATAGTTGAAGAGTTTGCAAACTGCGGCATTGCTTTTGATACAGTCAATACTGACAAGGTTGTGGCAGAGCTGCCGGTGGATGTGAAATTTGATATGAGGAACGACAAGTTCGATTATTACACCCTGCCATCCGGATTTTATGTGGATGGTGTCAACAAGCGGTACAACATTTCTTTCGAGTATGTGTCAAGTGAGGATTTTTCCAAATGGACCACTGATGAAAACATGAACTCTGAACACATTAAAGGAAAATTCCTTGATGAGTTCTTGGAAGATGGAATTTTTGAAACAAAGAATGGTGAACTTGTCATGGCCTTTTACAACAGTTCGCATCATGACCCTGCATGGCTGGAAGAGGAACTCAGGCAGCAGGTAAGAGAGTTTATACAAATGCTGCATGAACAAGGGGTTTTGTGATATAATTGCAGCAAAGAATATTTGGGAGATGGCGTATGAAAGTATGCAAAGTTAGAAAATACAAGGCAGGTTACCCTAACAGGGAAGAGACTTTGTTAAATCCCATATTGCTCAAAAATATGCCTGACAGGTGGAAAGGGCTCCTGGTCTCAGGTTCACTTTTTTCATCCGTGCTTTTGGCAAGCTGCACCCCTGGAACATTGTTTACCAGAACAGGACCCGCTGTATTAGCAGGAGATATGTACGTTTCACTGTCCTTTACAGAGGATGAGGGTGTTGAGATTATTCTTGACGAATTCAAAGCTTGCTGCATTGATTTTGAGCATGCCTACAGAGTAAAAGTAAATGCAGAGGTGCCTGTGGATGTGAAGCAGGATGAAGGTGAATATGCGTATAAAGTATTAAATGCCGAACTAGAGGTGGACGGCAGGAACAAGGATGGAAGCGTCTTTTTTGAGTTTGTTTCCCAGTATGACTTTTCCAAATGGACGGAGGACAAAGTCTTGTTGGAGGATGATTACATGAGAGGACAGTTCCTTGAGGAGTTTTTCGAAGACGGAGTGTTCAAGACGGAAAATGGTGAAATAGTTGCTGTGTTTTACAATACTCGCGGCAGTGACCACAATTCAATGGAGGAAGAACTTAGACAGCAGGTAAGGGACTTTATTAAGATGATGGAAGAGCAAGGTGTTTTATGAATATAACCTTACATTTAACAAACAGCTGCAATTTGAAATGCTCATATTGTTTCGTGGACAAATGCGAAAGATTCATGGACAGATAGACAGCTTTTAAAGCTGTCGATTTTGTGGTTGTACATTCCCTGGAGAAAGAAAGCATTGGCATTTCCTTTTATGGGGGAGAACCCCTTCTTATGAAGAATCTGATATATGATACCGTCCTGTATTCAAAAGCAAGGTATCCTGACAGGCGTTTTTCTTTCAGTCTGACAACCAACGGTCTTTTATTGGATGAGCAGATGTGCATGTTTGCAAAGAGTTTTGGATTGCTTGCTGCAATCAGTATTGATGGAGATAAAAATGTACATGATATGTGCAGAGTGGATTTGAACAATCTAGGAAGCCATGAAAGAGTGGTCAATGCAGCAAGGATGCTTTTAAAGTACAAACCAAACGCAGTTTGTATGGCAACGGTGAATCCCAAGACCGCACCTTGGTTGTTTGATTCGGTTAAGTATTTGTACGACCTGGGATTTACCTATGTTGTCTTGACCATAAATCATTTTGCAAACTGGACGGATGAGGATCTGGCCGTATTAAAGGAAGAGTACGAAAAGATTGCAGATTTGTATATTGAAAAGACCGTGAAGGAAGACAAATTCTATTTTGCTCCCTTTGACACAAAAATCAGCAACTACATTTTCAATAGAAGCAACAAGGAAATCTGCTCTCTTGGAGTAAAGCATGTTTCTGTTAATCCAGAGGGGGATTTGTATCCATGCCTTCAGCTGGTTGACAGAGCGGAATATCACCTTGGGCATCTGGATACAGGTGTTTCAGAGGAGAAAAGAAGACAGGTTCAGGAGTTAAGCAAACATATTGCTGCTGATTGCGATGGATGCGCCTTGTATGATCGCTGCAGAAACTACTGCTCTTGTGCAAATATTAGTGCAAGTGGATTTATTGACAAGGTGTCCCCGCTTCAATGTGAGCATGAGAGGATGATTATTGAGATATCCGACAAAATAGCTCGCAAATTGTACAAAAAAAAGAATGCTTTGTTCATTCACAAACATTATAATGAGATGTATCCTATTATATCGGCAATAGAGGACAAGCTAAAGTAAAGGAGAGAAATAAATGAGCGATAACATAAAGGAAATATATTTTGCAGGAGGATGTTTCTGGGGCACCCAGGCATATTTCAACAAAGTTCCAGGGGTGGTTGAGACAGATGTGGGTTATGCCAACGGCAAAACAAAGAATCCGTCCTACAAGGAACTTGCTCAGACAGGGCATGCTGAGACGGTGCGAGTGGTATATGACAGAAGCATGGTTGGTCTTAAAACCCTGCTCAAACACTTTTTCAATATTATAGATCCTACACTGCTTAACAGGCAGGGAGGAGACGTGGGTACCCAGTACAGAACCGGAATATATTATGTGGATGATGAGGATCTTGATACTATCAGGGCGTGGGTAAGAATGGAGCAGAGAAAGTATAAAGAGCCCATTGTTACCGAGATTATGAAACTGGACAACTATTATCCTGCTGAAGAGTACCACCAGGACTATTTGGACAAGAATCCTGGCGGTTACTGTCATATTGACATGAGGAAAGTAATGGAGATACCTTTTGTTGATGCCAGGGATTACAAACCTGTGGCAAAGGAAGAGCTTAGAAAAAGACTTGATGATTTGAAATACAAGGTTGCATGTGAAAACCATACGGAGAGACCTTTTGAGAATGAATACTGGAATGTGGATGAAAAAGGAATCTATGTGGACATTGCCACAGGAGAACCTCTGTTTTTGTCTAAGGACAAGTTTGATGCAGGTTGCGGCTGGGCCAGCTTTTCCAATCCCATATCTGAAGATGTAATAGTGGAAGTTGAAGACTTGAGCCACGGAATGAGAAGGGTTGAAGTCAGAAGCAGGGTAGGCGATATCCACCTTGGTCATGTCTTTGATGACGGTCCTGATTCAAAAGGAGGACGCAGGTATTGCATTAACAGTGCTTCCATAAGATTCATACCTGAAGACAAGATGGAAGAGGAAGGCTACGGACAATATTTAAGGTTTATAAAATTTATACAATAAAACAAAGGAGAAAGATAAAATGCGATATTGGTGCAACAGAAAAGATGATGACGGAAGCATCCATGCCATAGGCA
>JAAYLF010000167.1 GCA_012522035.1 Clostridiaceae bacterium | reverse complement strand
GAAGAGGGCATATTGTTCATAGCTGGATTTAAAAGAATGGAAAAGGATGAGGTAACCATGATTACCCGGGATCGGGCTGAAAATATTGCCTTTATACATAACAGAATGCCGCTGATTTTCAGCAAGGATACGGCACCACTCTGGTTTGATGACAGATTTTACACGTATCTTGTTAATGAAAAAAGCATTCCAATTTTATATGATATGACTAATTGACTGATAATTCAATATACTTCCATTATTTATAACGTAATTGTTGAGATAATAATACTGTAATAAAATTATGGAGGTATGTAATGAAACTAGGGCATAGATTAACTATATTTATTGTTGCATTGTCAATTCTGATGTCTTTTATGTTGCTGGGAGTCAATGCACAAATGCAGGAAGATACAGTGCGCCTGGTGGTTGTCGAAGGTGATGCGGTGGCTGAAGGCCATACCGGCGGAGGACTTCTTGTACTTCTCTGGGCCAACTATCCAGGTATGACTTTTGAAGTTAATAATGATGAATTGCTTTGTGGTGTGACTTTTAGGACTATTGTTGCATGAAAGCCCATCAAGGCAAATTTGTATAGATGGAATGGAAGTACTGACAATAAGGAACTGCTCGAGTCAAAGACGCTTACGTCATTGGACTGGCAGCAGGTCGTATATGATTTTGATACCGTATATCCTGCCGGTAAGTACTACCTTGAAATAGAAACATTTGCGGATAACGGTACTGAACTTTATTTGTATGTTTACAAAAAGGTTGTTGAAGGAAGGAATATAAAAGCGTATCAGTATGACCAGACTTTTGACGATATGAGTGCTACAAGCGGCAAGGATTTTGGTGAAGGTTTTGATATGTCAATCAAACTTCTTACTGGAGCTACAGCGGATGCTCAGGCTTTTGTAAAGAAGTATCACGAGGCAAAGGCTGAAGGAGTAACAGTAAGCGACCAGGCCAAATATGATGCGGTGATGAATGCGGTAGGAGATGATTTGAAGACTTTTCTTTTGAATGCATCCAATGCAGAAATTAAGACTCAGCTTGACAATCTTACCGCTGCTTTGCAGGATGACGTGAACCCACCTACGGGCGATACAGGCTGCTTGTATTTAATCTTGCTTGTTGTATTAACAGCTGTCTTGCTGAACAAGAAGATGGTTAGAATTGCAAAGAAATGATGAAAAAATATTAGCTGCCATGAAGAGGCAGCTAATATTTTTTGTATAAATTGCAAACAAACTTGACTAAGTTTTACAATTATTTATAATATTACAAATTATTTTAATTTGGAGGAATAAACATGAAAATCAAGAAACTGTTGTTACTGCTACTTATTGCTTTGATGGTTGTATCTTTCATAGGATGTAAAGGTGGCGGTGGTACGGACAAGACTCCAGAGCCAACAGATACACCTGCACCGACGGATACACCTGAACCAACAGCAACACCAACTCCAACACCAGAACCAACTCCGGATCCGGATGAGGGTGTGGATGCTGTATTGTATCGTTTTGCTCTTGAGGTGAGAATATAATTGATACTATGTTTGAAGGGAACGATATTAATCCAACATATGCAGAAGCTGAGTTTACTGAAGAAGGCCTGCATCTGACTGTTGTTGATTTTCACGATCCTATTTTCAACTTACCCATGCCGGACGGTGCATTGGATATACATGAGTATCCAATATTCAAGATGATATTCAAGCATACGGCTGGGATTTCTGATGGTGAGTTCTACGTTGCATGTGACGGAGAAGCTATAACCGGAGCTGGACAGCATGTTAAATTTAATGTTGACTCAGGTGAGGATTGGCAGGAAGTGTATCTCGATTTTTCAGAATTAAAGCCTGACAAGCAAACTATAACCGAATTCCGAGCGGACATTTTATGGAATCCTCCAATAGACTCTACTATAACAATCGATTTTATGGGCTTCTTTAAAACAATGGAGGATGCTGAGAACTATCAGCCACCCAATAGAAGATAAAAACTAGAAAGCAATTTGTTCAGCCAGTGTCATGTCGACATTGGCTGTTTTTTTGTGCCAAAAAATTTATTCCAGTATTTAATTTGTGTATAATCTGTAAATCAATCAATTTAGAACTGTAAATAGGCAATTGTATTTGAATTTAACTAAGATACAATATATATGTAGTTATCCAACGAAAGTGATGATATATTCATCGACTTTTAAGAAAAATACAGGAGGTAGTATAATGAAAATGAAAAAAGGCTTAGTATTCATTATTGTGTTAACGCTGTTAATGTCAATGATGACTGTTTTCTCAAATGCAGCTGTAGAGGAACAAAAAGTTGGGTTGGCGAAAGGTGAAGCTGCACATGGACATCAGAATAGCATACTATACCTTGGATGGGCCAACAATGCTGGTATGAGATTTGACATACTTGAAAACGAAGTATTTGTAGGCGTTGAGGTACAAAGTGTAGTAGCTGGACATCCATTCCATATGAGTCTTTACAAATATAACACAAGCTACGAGGACCTCGAACTTCTGGAGCAAAAAGAATTTGTTTCAACCGACTGGGCTCCAAACATTGTGTTTGAGTTTGATAAAGTATATCCTGCAGGTACCTATTTTGTAACATGTTTCACCGTAGAGCATGCAAATCTACCAAATCCTGGCGTAGCTCCAATGAAAGAAGTTATTGAAGGAAGAAATATTGAAGCTTATTTGCTGGATGCAAAATTGACTTTTGCAGAATATAATGCAGAAAAAGCTGCAAAAGGCGAAGCTGCCAATTTTGGAGCGGGCTTAAATATGAAAATCCATGTTCTGAACGGCGTTGGAGAGAATGCTCAGAATTTTGTTAAGAAATACTACGAAGCCAAAGCTGAAGATGTAACCATTTATGACCAGGCAAAATATGATGCAGTAATGAATGCTGTAGGCGATGACCTCAAGGCTTTCATTAAGAGCACATCTGAAGATGACTTGGGAACACAACTTGGTAATTTGAATGCAGCCTTGACAGAGCCTGAGCCAGAAACAGAGGAGCCAGGTACAGAAAACCCACCAACAGGTGAAAGTGCAATAGTTATGGTTGCAATCCTTGCAGCTATGGCATGCGCAGTTGTTGTAAAACGCAAAGTATACTCATTCAAGTTACTAAAAGCCATCAAGGGCTGTAATGATAGATTGCAGCCCTTTAAAATTACAAACTTGAGAACAACTGTAGCTATATAACTAAATGTCTTTGCTAACACTGACAAAACCTCCTAGCGAGTCTGACATCCAACCGACAAGTGTAATTATATAGCTACACACATATAAAACACCCTTTACATTAGCAGACTGTCTTCCAAAGTGAAGGCAGTTCTTTATTTTGACAAGAATTGAGTTAAGGAATAAAATATTTGATGAATTAAGAAAAGGGGGTTTTTATGAAACTGGGACTTGTTCTGGAAGGTGGAGGCAGTAGAACGTATTTTACATGCGGCGTTCTTGATTGTTTTCTTGAAGAAGGTACATATGCAGATTATGTAATAGGCACCTCTGCGGGCATAGCTAATGGTGTG
>JAAYLF010000166.1 GCA_012522035.1 Clostridiaceae bacterium | reverse complement strand
TTATCTTCTATGGGCTCGTTAACCAACTTATAAGTTATAAACTTCCTGCATAATCCAATTAAATCACTATGTATGCCAACACCATTCATAGCAAGTATGGCTGCACCAAAAGTAGCCATATCTGATGAATTGCTGAGGTATACTTCGCAGTCAAACACGTCAGCAATCATCTGACGCCATACAGGACTATTGCTGCCTCCACCACAGGCAATAACTTTGTCAATAGTAATACCACTCTCATTGAACAATGTAATGCTATCTCTAAGTGAGAATACAACACCTTCCATTACTGCTCTTAATAAATCACCTTTGGTGTGCATTGCTGACAAGCCAATAAACGCCCCCCTTATATCCGGATCCAAATGAGGTGTTCTTTCTCCCATCAGGTATGGTAAATATAAAAGATTATTGCTCCCTATTGGAACAGATTTAACAATCTCATCAGTTAACTCATAAACAGATCGTCCACTTGATTCTGCCATCTCTTTTTCTTTCTCACAGAAGTTATTTACAAACCACTTCAGTGACAAACCGGAAGCCTGATGCACACCCATAAGATGATACTCACCCGGCACTGCACTGCAGAATGTGTGTATGCCTCTTTGTGCATTTGAAGGTAGAACGGAGTTATGGGTGTAAACAACACCACTTGTTCCTAATGATACAAAGGTACTACCATCCTGTACTACACCACACCCAATAGCAGAGCAGGCATTGTCACCTCCTCCTGCTACAACAGGTACCGACTTTATACCGGTTAGATGATAGAAATCCCTATTCGTATAACCAGTTACTTGATTCGATTCATGGACAGTACCAAGCATGGTTCTGTCTATACCCACCTTATCAAGAATAAAGTCGGACCAGTCTCTTTTCTCCAAGTCCAGCAGTTGCATGCCAGCTGCATCAGATGCATCTGTTGCCTTAACTCCTGTCATCATGAACCTGATATAGTCTTTTGGTAAAAGTATGGTTTTAGTTCTCTTGAAATTATCAGGTTCGTTATTCTTAACCCACAGTATCTTTGAAGCAGTGAAACCTGTAATGGCTGGATTTCTGTTTATCTTCATCAAAGTCTCTTCTCCAACCAAATCAGTTAACTCAATACATTCTCTTTCACTGCGTTGATCACACCAAAGTATTGCATTCCTTATAACCTTATCATCCTCATCCAATAAAACAAGACTGTGCATCTGTCCTGTAAGACCAATGCCTGCAATAGATTTGCACACTTCACTTCTGTCAATACCTAACTTCTCGCAACTATCCCGAATTATCTTGATAATACCAACAACAGTAGCCTTCCACCAGTCCTCAGGATTCTGCTCCGCCCAACCGGAATTGGGTTGGTACATATCATAGTTTTCTGTATGAGAGGATACAAGAAAACCTTCTTCAGAATACAGTGCACACTTAGTGCCTGATGTACCTACATCAATACCAATTACAAACCTCATAACAATGCACCTCAACCAAATAATATATCATTGAAAATCATCTCAAGATATTCCTGTCTTCCGCTCATAGGAATTTCAGCTGTTCTCTTGTTGCATGCATAATCACAAAGCTCTTCCAATGTTGCTTTTCCTGAGCGTATCTTCTGTCCAAGTTCGCTATTAAAAGAAGAATACCTTTCTTTAATAAACTCCTCAATTCTTCCATCTTTTATTAAAGCATCAGCCTTTATCAAACCAAGTGCATATGTATCCATTGCAAGAATAAAGCCAAGTATCAAATCTTCATAAGAATAACTTGGTCTTCTCGTCTTGGCATCAAAGTTGATACCACCTGTCAAACCTCCCGCTTTTAATATCTCATACATGCACATTGCTGACATATACACATCGGAAGGAAACTTGTCTGTATCCCAGCCTAACAGATAATCTCCCTGATTTGCATCTATTGAACCAAGCATACCATTTATGGCAGCTATTCTTAACTCATGTTCAAAGGTATGTCCTGCGAGTGTTGCATGATTTGCTTCAATATTCAACTTGAAGTCCTTATCCAGTCCATAATGTCTCAAGAAACCTATGGCTGTTGCCGCATCAAAGTCATATTGATGCTTCATGGGCTCACATGGTTTGGGTTCGATATAGAAATCGCCTTCAAAGCCAATTTTTCTTCCATATTTTACTGCCATCCTCATAAGCTCAGCTATATTATCAATTTCAAACTTGACATCAGTGTTCAGTAGAGTTTCATATCCTTCTGTGTTTGGCAAGTATAAATCCGTGCAGCGCGGAAGTTAAAAACCCTGCAGTGCGGAAGTTAAAATCCATGCACCTCGCTATTTAAACTATTTATTTTTTCTAATGACTATATTCTCTTGAACATTATTAGCCACATAAGCAATTTGTACAGCATC
>JAAYLF010000165.1 GCA_012522035.1 Clostridiaceae bacterium | reverse complement strand
GTTTGGAAGCGGTGAAAAGATGGCGAATGAAATAAGGGAGAGGATAAAGTATGAGCTCGGGATTACCGCCTCCATCGGTGTATCATACAACAAGGTGTTTGCAAAACTGGGTTCTGATATGAAAAAGCCCGACGCCACAACCGTCATTACAAAAGAAAATTTTAAGGAAAAGGTATGGCCCCTTCCGGTTTCGGATCTTCTGTTTGTAGGTTCCTCAACAAAGAAAAAACTGAATCTGTATTCAATAAAAACCATAGGTGACCTTGCAAACTGTGATACAAAGCTTTTATTAAGCCTTCTTGGAAAGAACGGCATCATGCTTCAAAACTTTGCAAACGGTCACGAATATGCGGACGATGTCCCATATTTGCAGGAACCTGCAATAAAAAGTATAGGTAACAGTACAACCACTCCACGGGATTTGATAACGGACGAGGATGTCAGAATTGTTCTGTATGTCCTATGCGAAAGTGTTGCAGGCAGAATGCGGGATCACGACTTTGCATGCAGGACCGTACAGATATATATTCGAAACAAGGATTTAAGGAGTTGTTTGCGTCAGGGACCATTGGACTTCCCCACGCAAAACTCCTACATGCTTTTTGACAAGGCCTTCAGCCTTTACAAACAGCATCACAACGGAGACCCCATCAGATCTATTGTCGTGAGGGCATGCAATCTGTTTGTGCAAAGCCATGTGCAGCTTTCCTTCTATCCGGACGTGGCACAAAACGAAAGACGCTACCAACTTGAATGTGCAATTGACAAAATACGCAGCCGCTTCGGAAGAAACATACTGACAAGAGGTGTAATGCTTACACAAAGAAAGCTGTCTTCCTTTGATCCGACTTCAAATAAATTTGGAGGAAAGGTGTCAACACATGAAGGTTAGAAAGGTTTTTGTAGAAGTTATTGCAAAATTCGACCCTGATGGAGTTGTTACTCCCTTGGCTATCATATGGGAGGACGGAAGAAGGTTTGAAATTGACAAGGTCCTGGACATAAGAAGAGCCGCCAGTCTGAAAGCAGGCGGCATAGGAATACGGTACACTTGTAGAATCAGAAACAAGGAAACGTATCTTTACTACGAAGGGCCGAACTGGTTTGTGGAACAGGTAATATCCTAAATCCACTCCACAATCTCATCTAAAGATTTTCTGCGCTTTTCTCTAACTTCTTCCTTCTCAGGATATCCTATTGGTATAAGGGCAATTGCTTCCATGTGGGCAGGCAAATTCAACACTTCATGACACAGCTCTGCATCAAAAGCGCAAACCCAGCATGTGCCAAGACCCACATCACTAGCTGCCAGAGTCAAATGGTCCACGCTGATTGCCACATCAACGTCCACATGATCTTTACCATCCGCCCTTTTCCAGGACTTTTGCCTGTCTCCCACCGCCACAATAACACAAGGTGCTTTCTTGAACCACTCCCTGGGATAAGCCTGGTGAATTTTTGAAAGCATGTCCTTGTCAGTTATAACATAAAATTTTACAGGCTGCAGGTTGCAGGCAGAAGGTGCATATCTTGCAGCTTCAAGAACGTATTCAAGTTTTTCCCTTTCAATTTCTTTGTCCAAAAAACTTCTCAAAGAATATCTTTTCCTTGCCAAATCGAGAAACATATTAAACCCTCCTTCTTTTTACATTATATGGCCAGACACTATCTTTGTCAAAAAGGTATATTTTCAGGGTGTGGGTTTAAAATAAATTTGGGAGGAGATGATACCATGAAAAGAATAACAATCTTTATACTGATAATCTCGACATTATCATGTGTGTTTGTTAATGCAACGCAAAACAAAGAACAGGTAAACAAACAGCTTGTTCAAAACATACTCAATACAGCCTACTCTCATCTTAAAACATGCGAGCAGGAGTACAAGGCAGTTTCAGAAAAATTCAACAGGGAAAAACCCTTTGTCAAATTGCAAAGACGTCTGGATCCTTGCATGGACATGCTCAATCAGTTATACAAGGAATACGGTCTGAAACCGCCCAGAATAGCTGTGAGTGTGAAGGCTCCGGAAACCCTTGATGATTACTACAAGTATGCACTTGAAAAGGAAAAGAACATGCTTGAAACCTACAGAGGTTTTCTAAAAGAAGAAATGCCTCAGGATGTACGGAGTGCCGTTCACAAACTGATGGAATTGTCTGCAAACAATGCAAAAGTGTACAAGTTTATCCTTGAGACAAAAAACAAGTTAAACAAAGCAAGAAGTTAGGATTCCTTCAAACTTGATCCAAGAAGCTGCATGTCGTTTCCTGATGGCTTCTGGAATATTCTAAGTTCAAAAGTATCAACCACCGCAAAAATGTGGTCAAAGATATCAGCCTGCACATTCTCGTAAGTAACCCATTGGGTATTGTCGACAAAGGCATAAATCTCAAGAGGCAGTCCCCTGTCATCAGGAGAAAGCTGTCTTACCATCCTGATAAGTCCCTTGTGGACTCTGGGATGGTTCTCCAAATAATATTCAATATACTTTCTGAAAGTACCTATGTTGGTCAAATGCCTTCCATTCACCAGCAGGCTGGTATCTATATTGTGCTCCTTGTTATACTCCGCTATCTCCTTTTCCTTGTTCTCAATATACTCCGTCAACAAATGAATCTTTTTAAACTTTTCCAGCATCTCGGGAGTACAGAACTTTATGCTTGTCACATCTATATATATTGCCCTTTTAATACGTCTGCCGCCTGTTTCATGCATGCCTCTCCAGTTTTTGAAAGAATCAGAAACAAGGGCGTATGCGGGTATGGTGGTTATGGTCTTGTCCCAGTTCTTAACCTTGACAGTATTCAAGGTTATTTCGATAACGTCACCATCCGCTCCGTATTTTGGCATCTCTATCCAATCGCCAATTCTCAGCATGTCATTTGTGGTGAGCTGAACACCAGCCACAAAACCCATAATGGAATCCTTGAAAACAAGAGTGGTTATCGCAGTCAATGCACCTATACTGCTAAGCAGTATCCAGGGACTCTTGTCAAGTATTACGGAAATTATCAGGACGCCCATTATGATATAAACAACAATCTTGACGATTTGCAGAAAACCTTTGATTGGTCTTGCCTTGGACACCGGAAACGTCATGTAAATGTCGTTTGCAGCATCAAGTACGGAAGAGATAACAAAGGCAACATTCAAGTATATGAAGGATAATGCAGTCCTTTCAATCACAACCCTGATTTCAGGAATTATTGGCGCAGATACATATATAATTATCGCAGGCACTAGTCTTGCCAACTTGGTAAAAACTTTTCTTTTCAAAAACGCATCATCCCAGGATGATTTCGTCTTGTTAATATACATGCTCAGCAGCTTCAGTACAACTTTTGTTGTTATGAGATAGGCAATAATACAAACAGCAAGTATGCTGACAACCTTGAGTCCTTGTACCAACACGGCAACAAGAACCTTGCTTTCTGTCAATCTGGTCCATATGTCATTAATATATTGCAAAGTAACCCCTCCCTGAGATTATATGATAATGTTTCCACGCATACACTTGTATTATAACAGGATATTAAAAGAGAGGGAAATTTAATGCAGATTTTTTATACTGTCAGGAAAGGTGACACTTTGTACAATATTGCTTCCAGATGGCAAGTTCCGGTTGAATCGCTTGTCTATATGAATCATATCAGGGAGCCAAACCTGTTACAGATTGGAAGCCAATTGTCCATGCCCATGGGTATAACTTCATATGTAGTAAAACCGGGAGACACGCTTTTTAAAATATCAAGTTTCTATGGAATTTCCTTGGATACACTAATCAACGCAAACAACATATCGCCTCCGTACACAATTTATCCAGACCAGGTATTAACAGTACCAGCCGGAGTGCCCTGGTACACTGTCAGGAAAGGAGACACATTGTTTTCCATTGCGAGAAGGTACAACACATCCAGCAGTTTAATATTTGAAGCAAACAATCTGGAAACACCAATAATCCATCCAGGCACAAACCTGAAAATACCTTTTTCGCCGGATGAATCCTTCAATAATCTTGTTCTTATAATCTTCGATGATATAAATCACTTCCTTATTATATATAACGGATTTACAGGCGGCTTTGAAAGCATTAAGGTTCCGGATGGAGGAGACGGTGCACGTATTTTTGTTTCTCCAAACGGAAAGCACATCTCTTATGTATCCAATGAAGGAATAATATATGTCATAGACAAGTACACGGAAGAAGTTTCCTCCATTGATAAGATTGATGTACCTGGTTTTGTATCCTGGTCAAAGCATGGGAACCGAATTGTTTATTCAAACAACTCGGTAATAAGGTTGTATAATGTGTTGACAAGGCAGTTTGAAACCATTGAAAGACCGCTGGCAAGATATGTGCAGTTTCTGGACGAAGCCTCACTTCTATTCGAATCCGGCATGTCCATCTACAAGTTGAATTTAATAGACAATACGGAAGAAAGAGTGTTTCAATTTTCAAATCCCATTAATGACGTACTTGCATCTCCCGATGGCAGCTGGTTTCTTTTCACATCACCCGGTGCAAGCATATCTGAAATATACACAGTTAATCTAAACGACGGAAGTTTAAACAAACTTCCAAGTGGGCAGCAGGCTAAAAACTTCAATCCCGTTTGGTCTCATGATTCTTCCAGGATTGCCTATAGCGAAACAGTATTTGAAAATGGAAGATATTACTCGATAATCAGGATAACTGAGCCTGTTGGATATCTTGCCAGAAAAGTTGCCATATCAAACTCATATGCAACTCCACTGGTCTGGTCAAAAAACTCTCAAAATGTAGCATATATGTCCGGCAGGCATGATTTGTCAGTTTTTACCGAAGTGTGGTCTGTTAACACAAGCTTGGATGTTCCTAAAAGTATATTAACAGGCTTTACATTCATTGATTTTGATATGTAGAATTGTTATTGAGTTGTTTCTAATTTTAACAATAATTATCTATGCTT
>JAAYLF010000164.1 GCA_012522035.1 Clostridiaceae bacterium | reverse complement strand
GTTATGAAATACATCCTTGTCAATGCCCAGATCTTTTGGCGTAAGAGGCATGTCCGCTCTTTTGTATATTTCCCTTAAAAGGTCAGGACTTGGCGGATTTGCTTCCTTTGGCTCCTCAAACTTTTCACTCATGATTCTGTATGCTTCAGAAGTAATTATCGAGCCTACACCAACAGAATTGCCATGAAGAGGATGTTCTATTCCTCGGGCAAGGGCATCCAGTTCCCAGAAATGTGCAAGATGATGCTCGCTTCCTGAAGCAGGTCTTGATATCCCTACCAGCCCCATTGATATGCCTGCCAGCATCAAGGCTTCAGTCACATTGTAAATTGCGTCCACTTCTCTTGAAAAATAACTTTCAGTATTTTCCACTACCTTATCCACCGCATTTTGCATCAGCCTGGCCGTGGTGTCGCAGTAGTACTCCTTGTTGACAATTACCGTAAGTCTCCAGTCGGTAAGTGCAGTGTATTTTCCAACAATATCGCCAAAACCCGCTCTAAGCATTTCCAAGGGGGCATCTTTCATAATGTCGATATCAGCCACAATCGCATATGGATAATGGGAAGGATAAGTAACCTTCTGTCTGTCTACAATGAGTGGAGACAATGTGGAGGCATAGCCATCCATGGAAGGAGCGGTGCAGACAATTACACTGTCCAGTTTCATTTTGTACGATACGATTTTGCACACATCGTTTATAGTGCCCGAACCAACTCCAAGTATTAGGTCTGTATCATCTTCAGCTGCAATCATCAGTCTTCCAATGGTAAAGGCATCTGGTATCAATATTGGATAGTCGGGAGAATATGCAACATGCATTCTAGTTTTGAAACCACTGCTTTCGAGAATGTTCTGAACCTTTTCCCCTGCAATTTTCAATGTGTTTTCGTCACAGACTATTAAAATTGTCCTGTTCTTGAACTCATGAAGGATATCAGGAAGCTTCTCAATAACACCCTTTCCCATCTCAATCCTGTTTATATCAATGCCGTGTTCCCTGCCGCAGGGGCAAAGATATCTGTAGTTTGGCATTTCTTCAACTTTCATGTCCAGTATTTCGGGCTTGTCCATTTTAACAATACTCCTTTTTGCATAGTCTTACTTTACAATAGTAACATATGGCAGCATCCTTAGCAATAATTAACATTATGAAATAAGTAAATACAAAAGAACAATCAACAGCAAATCGATATCCTCATTGTCTGAAGAGTTCTTGTTTCTTTTTTCTAAAAACAGGACAAGAATCAGACCAAGCAGAAGCAGGTCGTCTGTACCTACCTCCCTGCCCAGAAACCTGGATAATATTTGCTTGATTCTGTCCAGTATGTTTTCAATAACGCTTCCAATTCCTCCTGATTTTTTCTTTTTGGAAGCATGTACTGGTTTGGAATCATAGGGGTTATCCAGAGGAGATACCCTTACCACCTCTGGACTGTTTTCGCAATTGTCATTTAAAATGTTTTCTGGCAATTTTATCAACCCCAGTTAAAGACCTAATAAATCCTTGTTTTTCGCAATCTCGGCAAACGTTATAAGCCTTAGTGCATTATTCACCTTCTGTTGTTTTTTTTCGTTTAGAAAAGGAGTCAGGGCTTTTAAAAGTCTGGCTTTGTCATCACTCTTGTTCCTGTCAAGACTTTTTTTCAACGTTGTAATAAGTCTTATTGTCTCCGGGTCAATATCAATCCCCAAATCCGTATCTTTCTTCTCCTCTTTATGGCTTTCATCATTTGCATCATCGCTTTTGCCTGACAAAAAAGATTCAAGAACTTCTCCCAAATTATCAGGTATCTCCGTTATACCAAACATGCTCCCCAGTTGCTTCAGCTTATCTTCGGTTTCCTTGTCCATTATTTACCACCTTGTTTAAGCAAATCAAGCAGACGATTAATTATAACCTCGCCATCTTTGCCTGCAATTTTTCTGGCTTTTTCTATGTCTTCCGGTGTAATCTTCTTTTTAATTTTCTCCAGATCAATGTTCAATTCCTTTATCCTTTTTTCATCCAGCTCATCCAGCTTCTGCATTATTTCATCCTTATCCATCTTGGAGATTTTCTTGGATATTTCGTCAGGACTTTTGTTTTTCAGCATATCTATCCCCTGATCTATTTTTGCCTCAATAATCTTCCCGTCAATCCTGTCAAATAAATTAGCCATAAATTTTACCTCCTGATATGTTTTAGTATATAATATGTGGGAAAATTAAAAATAGTTCTAAAAGGAGGAATTTTTATGTATGACGCAATAGTGGTAGGAAGAGGTCCCGCAGGTTTGCAGGCTGCCATATACATTGCAAGAGCGGGATTGTCTGTATTGGTAATAGGAGAAAATGATTCCGCACTTTTAAAGGCCGCACATGTTGACAACTATTTTGGATTTGAGAACACAATCAGCGGACGTGAGCTTTTGGAACAAGGCGAGCGCCAAGCCAAGAGATTTGGTGCAAAGATCCTTACAGCGCACGTTCTTAACATATCCTATGCGGACAATGGTTTTGATGTAAAAACCAATGCCGAAACATACAATGCAAAAACAATACTTATCGCTACAGGAAAGCCCCTGCCTCCTGCAATAATTCCAGGTGTTAAGAAATTCGAAGGAAAAGGAGTCAGCTACTGCACTACATGTGATGGTTTCTTTTTCAGAGGAAAGATGGTTGGAATTCTAGGCAGCAAAGACTATGCCATAAGTGAAGCAGAGGAAATGGAAAAATTTACTCAGAATATTACAATTTATACAAATGGCAAAGAGCTTGAAGCTGAAAAAAACAAGTATAGAGTAGTCACCAAGAAAATAAAAGCCCTGCAGGGTGAAAATGTACTGGAGAAAGTGGTTTTTGATGACGATAGTGAAGAAGAAGTGCAAGGTTTGTTTATTGCCCTTGACAGACCTGCAGGGGCTGAATTTGCAAGAAAACTAGGTATTGAAATTGAAAACGACAGAATAATAACTGACGAGGATTTCCAGACCAACATCCCGGGCATTTTTGCTGCAGGAGATTGCGTGTCAGACTTTAAACAGATATCTGTTGCTGTAGGACAGGCTGCTTTGGCGGCAAGGGCCATGATTAAGCATGCCAAGAACTCCTGATTGCTTTTCTGATCCACGCATAATTCACAGCGTGCTTTGTCCTGAATTTTCTTAACAAAAAGGCACTGATTATACTGTCGGATATGAAAAGAAGCATAAACGCATAAGACGTGCCTTTTTTCACTTTTCCAATATGCTTGTTTACATATGGATGCACCACATAAACCAGCAACAAAGACAAAAGACCCCAGCTCAATGAGTATTTGAGGCACACACTGCCCCATAAATTAAAGGGTCTTTTGGAGTAATCCCAAAAACGCATTCCCAGAACGTATTTGTAGAACAAGTCTGTTAATAGCTCTACTGTTGTTGCCGCAAGCATGCCAACAAAAAATGTTTTGGTTTTACTGTAGGATATTTTCTTTGTGCTTTCATTAATGGCTATAGCTCCAAGTCCATACACAGGGCACAAGGCGCTAATTAAAAAGCATTTTCTTGATTCCAGCCTTCCCTTTACAAAGAATGAAAACACTGTTTCAAGCAAAAAACCTAAAAAACTGTAGGTTAGAAAATAGTTGAAATATGTGAGCAAAATATTCACCCCGACAATATTTTGTCTCACTTGACCATTATTCATTCATGCCACGGCTGGAATACTGTTTTCTATCCATTCATTGTATGCATAAACCGCTTCGGACAAGGCGGCAATTGTTCTTTCATAGGAAACTATTGAGTGGTCGTAACCAAAGGTTGACTGATCAAGACCAAACAACTCTGGTTTTTCAAATGCCATGGGGAGAGGCACCACTTCATACCTTGTCCTTCCTTCCTTCGTAAACCTGTGTACCCATGTAGGTACAAGCTCAATCCTGCTGACAAAAGTCTCACCACTTGGCAGCTTTGTAATGTCCAGCCATACCAGTACTCCATTTTCCGTAAACTCGGACAGGGGCACGGAAGGGTGGTCGGTCAGGGTTTTTCTGTTTTGATTTGATATGAAGTTTCCAAGAGAATAAAAGCATATAGTTCTTCTGCCTGTTTTCTCATCAACAATTATTTCACTTGGCTGAATGACATGAGGATGGGAACCAAGTATAACATCCACACCAAGTTCGCACATTTTTTTTGCTATTTCCCTTTGGTGGTAATTCTCCTGCAAATGATACTCGCTGCCCCAATGAATGTAAAGGATAATCAAATCCGCTCCGTCCTTCTTCAACTGGGCAATTCTCTCTGCAACTTCATTATAGAACTCATCCTTCATGGCATAATTGAAGGTATCTATAAGTTGGGCATCTTCGTTTTTTACAAAGATACCATTTATATACTTGCCTCCATCTTTTCTGTAGTCAGCAGACTCATATCCATAATTCAAAAATCCTATCTTTATACCTTTGATATCCTTCACATAATAGCTTTTTACACCTTCTCCTTTAAGTCCCAGGGTATCAAAACCATATTCTCTCGTTTTCAATAAAGTTCTATCCATACCTACTCTTCTTGTGTCATAGATATGGTTGTTTGACAAAAGAAGCATGTCAAAGCCTGCATCCTTTATGCTGTCTAGTACTGAATCAGGAGAATTGAAAGCGGGATGACCTCTGTACTCATATCC
>JAAYLF010000163.1 GCA_012522035.1 Clostridiaceae bacterium | reverse complement strand
CTTTAAATATTTCTTGCAATATGTTCATGTTGTTATTATAAGACAAACAGTAAAAAAAAGGAACACCCTAGTTCCCTTCAAGATTGAGGGGCTAGGGGAGCTGATTTGTTGGAGACACTTTTTTTATCTGTCATTCAGTTTCATATATTGTATCTTGTCAGATACATTCTTGTATGCTGGCCTGATGATCTTGCCAGCATTTATGAGTTCTTCAATTCTGTGTGCGGACCAGCCTGCTATTCTAGATATTGCAAATATTGGTGTGTAGAGTTCAATAGGCAAGTCAAGCATTTTATATACAAAACCACTATAGAAGTCAATATTTGCACTGACACCTTTGTATATTTTTCTCTCTTTGCTGATAATTTCAGGAGCAAGTCTTTCAACCAGGGTATACAGTTTGTATTCTTCATCAAGTCCCTTTTCTTCTGACAAGCTCTTAACAAAGCTTTTCAGAACTTTCGCTCTAGGATCTGACTTGGAGTACACTGCATGTCCCATACCATATATTAATCCAGATTTATCAAATGCTTCTTTGTGTAGAAGTGCCATAAGGTATCTGCTAACTTCTTCTTCGTCTTCCCAATCCTTAACATTCTTCTTCAGGTCTTCAAACATCTGAACAACTTTAATGTTCGCGCCTCCATGTCTGGGTCCTTTTAATGAGCCAAGAGATGCGGCAACTACAGAATAAGTATCTGTTCCTGAAGATGATACAACGTGAGTTGTAAATGTGGAGTTATTACCGCCGCCGTGATCTGCGTGCAGTATCAGTGCCACGTCAAGTATTCTTGCTTCCAGCACAGAATACTTGCTGTCTTTTCTTAAAGTATAAAGAATGTTTTCAGCAGTAGACAACTCAGGCTGCGGAGGATGAATAAACAAGCTTTCCTTGTTTACATAATGGTTGTAAGCATGATATCCATAAATTGACAATAACGGAAACAGTGAGATAAGTTCAAGGCACTGTCTCAATACATTTGGTATTGATATGTCATCAGCCTTATCATCATATGCATATAATGTCAATACACTTCTGGCAAGGGTGTTCATCATGTCGCTGCTTGGAGCTTTCATTATGATATCCCTTACAAAAGAAGTAGGAAGTGTACGAAATTCGGATAACATACTGTTGAATTCTTCCAATTCTTGTTTGGTTGGAAGTTTTCCAAAAATAAGCAAGTAAGTTACCTCTTCATATCCAAATCTTTTGTCATCAACACAACCAGCTACAATATCTTCAACATCTATGCCTCGATAATACAGTTTTCCATCACAGGGGACTTCTTGTCCATCAACTACTTCATATGAAATAATTTCACTTATATTTGTCAGTCCAGCCAGAACTCCCTTGCCCTGTAAATCTCTTAATCCTCTTTTGACATTATACTTTGAGTATAAACTTGGATCTATGGATCCGGTGTTTATGCATAAGTCGGATAAATTTTGAATTTTAGCAGCAGTTTCAGGAGTAAGTTCCAATGACATAATTATCACCACTTTCTTTTGTTTTAAAGGTTTTCTTGGGATAAGAGAGAAGAAAAAAACAAGAAACATTTAAATATTACCATAAATCAAAAAGTTAGTAAAGAAAAAAGAGTTAATTAAATAGGTGCATGTTGACTACTTCAAATGAAAAAGTAAAGTCCACCCCTTTTTCACACCAAGTGGACTTTAATTTTACAAAAACAAAAGTGGATTTTAATCTTACAAAAAAGATGGGTAGACTTAATAACAACTGATAACCACTAT
>JAAYLF010000162.1 GCA_012522035.1 Clostridiaceae bacterium | reverse complement strand
TTTTATTCAATAAACTCTTTTACCAAATCTATAACTCCTCCTGCATCCTTTTCATTTTCCATTTCGCAGAACACCCTTATCAAAGGCTCGGTTCCACTAAATCGTACAATTACCCAACCACCATTTTCAAAATATACCTTGACACCATCAAGATAACTAATCTTCTCTATCTTGTGACCAAGCCTGCCTTCAAAATCAGGCAACTTCTTCTGCTCAAACAAAAGGTCAATTAGATACTGCTTCTTTTCCTCTGTGAACTTGGTGTCATACTCTTTCATAAAGGTTCTTCCATATTTCTCATAAATCTCATCCAGCATTTCAGAGAGCTTCTTGTCAGTTACACAAATCATTTCCACCAGCAGGGAGGCTGCAAAAATACCATCCTTGCCTTTAATATGTCCCTTTATGGTAAGACCACCGCTGGATTCTCCACCAATCAACGCATCGGTTTCCTCCATTTTGGATGATATGTGCTTGAAACCAACCTTGACCTCATGACATTTAAAGCCATTATCTTCCGCAATTTTGTCCAGGATATGGGTGGTGGCAATATTCCTTACCGCATCACCTTTCCATCCCTTGTACTTGATAAGATAGTAGTATAACAGAACGAGAATCTCATTTGGATGAATAAACCTTCCCTTGTCGTCTATGATACCTATTCTGTCCGCATCTCCATCGGTACCAATTCCAATATCATATCCTTTTTCCACAACAAGTTCCGAAAGTCTTGTCAGCGTGCCTGCAGAGGGTGAAGGCAGTCTTCCTCCAAAAAGAGTGTCATGCCTGTCGTTAATTATATCCACGTCGCACCTTGCAGTCATAAGAATTGTCTGCAGAGAAGTCTTGCTTACTCCAAACATGGGGTCTAAAAGAACTCTTAGATTCTTGCTCCTTATCGCATCCATGTTAATCATTGAAATGATGCTGTCTATATAGATGTTGTAAATACTGTGATTCACAACTATGACCCCGCTAGCCAAAGCTTTGTCAAAATCGAGGGCTTTTACTTCCACTCCCTTTTCCATTATTCGTTCAAGCTTGTCCGTAACACTCTTGTCGGCATCCCTGCCTCCCTCGGTAAAAACCTTTATTCCGTTATACGCAGCCGGGTTGTGACTTGCAGTTATGGACATTCCATACTTTGTGCCCAGTTCCTTTACAGCAAACATTACCATTGGTGTTGGAGAAACCCTGTCTATGAAATGCACCTTGATGTTGTTGCCAGCAAAAACTTCAGCTGCCCATCTGGCAGCACTGTCTGACAAAAATCTTCTATCGTAACCAATTACTATTCCTTTGGTATCGTCCTTCATATCTTCACAAATTGCCTGTGAGAGTATTCTCACATTTTCTTTTGTAAACCCGTCTCCAATTATGGCGCGCCAGCCACCTGTTCCAAAACGTATCATTAAATATCCTCCCAAATTTTAGTCTTAAATAATTCTAATCAATTTAATATTTTTCTGCAATACTCTTAAGACTCTGGTACCAGATTTCAAAAAGTTCATTGCTTGCCACCTGCTCCACGCTATCCCTTCTATCGTAACCTTTTTCAGTAAGTCTATCCACTTCCATTATTCCTGCAAACACATTGTCATAAAAACTGTCTTCAACTTCCTGCATAAACTTGGAGCTTTTGGAAAAAGCCACTGGTGCGTATGGTTCGCCTTCCAATACCTGTTGACTTGCCGCTTCAAACACTATGGCTCTGTGCTTCTTCATTGCTTCTTTTGCTTTTTGGCCGTTCTCTACCAACGTGATTGCATACTCACTATAGTGAGAATCGTGCTTCACAGGCATGACCATTTCATCGTAGCATATTTGTACATACTCATCCTGCGTTACAAGCCAGTCAAGAAAATAGAAGCATGCAAATTCCTTCTTGGAGTCAGACTTTAAAACAATCAGACCGTCTCCTTCCATTGGTGAAACCTTTCTCTGATTGTTGAAGGTTGGAAAGTCATACACTCTAAGTTTGGTTTCTCCAACCTTGTTCATGAACATGAAGGCCAATGGAAACTCATCCACGTTCTTCGTCGAAGCAATATAGCAGACGATGTCGCCACTTGTCATAAGCTCGGATTTGTTCTCTCTTCTCTGAATTGATATTCCACCGTATATAAAACCCTTGTAGACCGGCTCCCACAATCTGTAAAGGGCTCTCTTGTCAAGGTTAATCCTGACTTCCTTGTGTCCCGGCTGTATGATTGAATTCATAAGCTGGTTGGAGCTTGTAAAGATGTAGTCAGACAAAGAATCAAAAGCAATAAATGCTTTTCCATCTCCTTCAATATCGGGAGTAAGGCTGTCGGTCCAGTCATAATATCTCATGGATACCTCAACGAGACTTTCCCAGGTCTCAAACACACTCTCGTCATATCCAGGGTTTGCCTGCTTGAATCTTTCCCATTGAACATTGTTAACGTATATAACCTTGGTATCATTGTTTATTGGAAATACAAACCTTTTGCTATCGGATGTATATCTGCCTCTTTCAAGGTAACCCCTAATATATTCAGACAGTTCCTCTTCCTCAAGATAATCATCTATTGATGCTATCTTGTTCATAGTCTTTGCAAGGTAGGCAGTTTCATAATTCACCATGTTTATGTCGCTGATATCTGCATTCGTAATACCGCCTACCAGAAAGTCACTTACCAAACTGGAGTAATAATCAACGCTTTTGTAATTTCTAGCTTCGACAACAATTCCAACGTCTTTTCCAACAGATTTGTTGAACCTCTCAACCATTTCATTTGTCAGCTTCTCAACATCTTCACTGTTACTGCAGTATGCAAATGAAATACTGACAGGATTAAAACGACTTAACCCCGCTTTCCAAGGAGCTGTCCTTGGAATCAGGACAAAAAGTAAGACTATAAATATCAACAGGATAGCATATAAAGCAAAACGTCTGAATGTCATTTAAAGGTTCCTCTCAATGTGTTGTCTCACATTATTACATTCTACTCGTATTATAACTCACTTGCCAAACACATGCATTAACAAAGTTACCATTTAAATAAATTTTCCATTTATTTTTTGTTAAAGTTTCTTTCTGCCTTTTGATTCCTTTACCTCAAGCAGCGAGCTTACGCTGGTTGTGGGCTTCTTCTCTTTATCTGGCTCTTTTTCCACACCCTTCTTCTCTTTTGCTTTTTTGTCCGTCCTTAGTGCTTTTTGCTTCACTTCAGTTTCAGGTTTGAAGATTTTCGGTTTAACCTTGGATCCATATACTTCTCTAACCATCTCAACACCCGCAGATGACTTTTGAGTTATGGAACGCATAAGATTGCCAAACTTAAGCCTTCTAATCGTTATGTCTATTAATATTATAATAATAGTTAAAATCAAAAGTGGCAAGGTGTATCCGATGTATTCCTTTGCCCCCAAAAGCTTAATCTTGAAAATGTCATGTATATTGTCCCAGACTTCCCCATTGGCATTGTTGACCACAGTATTTACAACCTCTCCACTCTTTAGAAAAGCATCGTATTCATCGCTGTATGAAGATACCAGGGCAGACTCCTTGGACAAAACAACTTTTCCGTCCTTGTACTGCACTACATTAATGAGGTAGTTGCCTTCCTCCTCCAAAACAAAGTCCCCTTCATATACTCCAAGACCAGAAAGAGTCAGCGGTACATTCATTTCCTTGCCAGAAGGACTGATTACCTGGGCAATTGTCTCTATATTCTCATCGCCATCCGCAATGCCTGTATTCAAAATAGCCTTTATATGCCCTTTGTCCCCCGACTTTGATGTTTCTACCCTGCCCAAGTCCGGATCCTCTTCCTGAGGAAGTATTCTTGACACCATGTTCAGAATAAAGTCCTGTCCCTTATCCCAGGCCAATAGCGATCTGGACCATTTTCCGTTTAGATCGCTGGTATAGGAGGCTACAAAACCAAGACCGTACTGCCACTCCGCGTAAATCGGGCGGTTGTTGTCCGATGCCAGCACCTGTGTAGCAGAATCCTTTAGCTCCGTGCCAATATATCCATGAAGCTGGGTAAAGGATGTTATTCCCTTTACTACTGGCGAGGATTGAACCAATGAAGGAACGAAGGTCTTGTTGTTAAGATATTCACCCATGGCAAGGAAGGTTTCCTGAAGCATAATATCCGGCAAATCTTCCGCATCCACTGCCTTGTATATTCTTCCTTCAGTAATTCTTGCAAGACTGGAAAGCAAATTAACATTGGCACTTCCGCCTATTGCTATGGAGGTTAGTGTGATGTTTTTCTCTTTCATCATCTGAGCTATCTTTTCAAAACCCTTGTCTGCAGGGTTGCCGTCGGACAGAAGAATCACATGCTTGACAGCCTTGTCGCTATTTACAAGATCGTTGTACGCCATTTCCATTGCAGTATACATCATGGTTCCGCCACCGGAAGGTATCCTGGCAATTCTGTTTATGACATAATCCTTGTCTTCTCCACTTGTCATTTCAACAATTCTTTTTGCATTGTCGGAAAAGGCAATAACTCCAACCTCATCTATGTTTTTCAAGGATCTGACCGCTCTTGCCGCCCCTTCCTTGGCAAGTTCCAAAGGACTTTTTGGCCCTGACTGCATACTGCTGGAATTGTCGATTAAAATCACAAGGGCAAGACTTGCTATTTCACCTTCATCCCTCTGATACACATTAACAGGTAGAATTTTTTCCAGAGTACTGTCTGCCCAACCACCAAGGGCATAGGATTCTTCTCCTCCAACTGTAAGAAGGCCTCTTCCCAACTGGCGCACATACTGCTCCAGCATGTCGTCAAATCCATTGGGAAGGTCGGACTTTTTAACATTCATCAAAACAACACTTTCATACTTGCGCAGATTCTCCAAGGTGGTGGGCGTCATTCTGGGCGATATGACATCATAATTGGCAGTATCCCCTATAATCTTTACAAACTCATGTGACTCGCTGCCAGTACCATCTATGATTAGAAGGCGGGGTGTTCCCAGTACCCTGATATAACTGTACATCCTGTTGTTTCTTAATATATCATCCTCTTTGGTCTCAATTTCCACCCTGTAGTTCTTCACACCAGGCTCGGTGGCAATATCGGTAAAAACAAACTTGTTGATGCCTTCCTGAAGATTTATATTCTGAACAGTCTTCAGTTCCTGTTCGTCAAACAGTCTTAATACCGCTTCAGTTTTGTAACTGCTTTCTATTTCAACAACAAGTTCAAACTCCTCGCCTACATAAAGGGTTTCAGGCAGGTTGATTTTGTTTACCTGTACTTCCTTGCCGACTGTACCGGTATCCAATAGAATTGCATCTATTCTTACGCCCTGTGCTGCTACCTGTCTTGCACTTTCCAAGGCGTCCCCTATTGTTTGCTTTCCATCGGTTAGTATTATTATTCTTCTATTGGTATCAGAAGGCATCATGGCATTGGCCATTATTATTGCGTTGGCCAGGTTTGTATGGTTTCCTTTTGGGGATGTTTCAAAGGAAACAAATCTCAAATCCGTGGTCAGGGGCAGCTCATATACCGTGTCGTAGCCAAAAGTCATAAGACCTATCCTGGTATCCTTGTCCGCATGCTCCATGGCATCCCTGACATAGTTGTTCATCTGCTGCCTTACATGTCTTGTACTGTCTGACAAGTCTGCCAAAATTATTACCGAGGTCTTCTTTGTCTGTTTTACAGTCATAAAACCTGACAAAAGCAGGGTAATCAAAACAATGCAGATTATCCTTAATGTCAGCGACAAAACATGCTTTCCACTTCTTCTGGTTGATTTGGAGAGCTTGAACCAGGGTATTAGCGTAAAGGCAAGCAGAGGAATTGCCAATAGAAGAAACATAGGTCTTTCAAAGCTGATTCCCACGATAATACACCCACCATTCCATCATTCCGATTATAATCACAAGGAGCAGCAGATAAGGCCAAAGCTCAATCGCTCCTTTGACTTTTTGATTTGTACTTTCTCCAATATCCAGGGAATGGCCTTTTGCTGGCAAAGCTGATTCGCTGCCTGGAATTGAAACAGTAAAGTAACCTTCATTAACCTTGATATTGTCCTCACCTCTGCGCACTTCCTGTCTTATATGATACAGTCCAGGAACTGTTGCCTCATATCCTCTTGGCGGAAATGGCGGAGCAACAGTGCTTTTAACATTCTTGGGTGAGGTTACTTCCACCTTCTGCGCATTTGGCAGTGCCTTTATTTCAATATGCTGCCCTGACACAAACTTGACATCGCCATCCAATAATGACGGCAAGGTGTAAGTCAGCATGTTCTGAACAAGAACAGGAAACTCTTTCAAAAGAGGCAGGTTTGATTCTGATATGTTGAATAAAAGAACAATAAACTGCTGTGACGAATCGGTGGTGCGAGTCACAATGGCCGGCAGTTCACCGCATTTCATTGCCACTTCCCAATTCTCATGGGATGTAACTTCCCGAAATCTTGCAAGATATATATTGGCAGCATTGATATATGAGGATAGTTCTTTTCCTGAAAAGGTTTCAACTGTAGACAATGCACTTCCCTTGATCAAATCACCAATTGACAAGCCAAGAAAACTTCTGGTGGGATTTATTACCCATACGTTTCCATCATTCTGAAAACTGGTCGGTACAAATCCGTCATAGATGTATAAATCAAAGCCTCTCTGGCTTTCCGCCTTATCCTTTGTTGTTTTGTAGATGTCAAAATTTCCAATTGCCTGCAAAACTTTTTCTATAAAATAGCTTTCTTCGCTCACTAGCAAAATCTTCTGTCTTTCGTTCTTGGACAATACCGCATAAGCTTCATTATCTGCAGGTAAAACATCCTTCTCCGTAATCTTCACTTTAACAAATCCCGCTTCCTGGGATATGTTTCTCCAGTAGGTGTGGACAGGTTTTTCCCTTTCACAGAATACAGTTTTGGCATCCACCAGCCTGTCATCAACATATAGTTCCAGCGTAACGCTTTTCTCACTTCCGTAGTTAACAACCGTCGACATAACAGTATAGCTGTCGTCAACATATGCGGCAGTGGCTTGGGTTATTGCCACGTTTTCTCTTGATTTTGCCACATTTACAACGCTTAAGTCACCACTGTCCTCATAATCCTTGTCGGAATACAGTATTACCTTGCTGGTGTTGCTCTCTTTTATAATGCTGTCTGCAAGGGAATAGGCACCGTCAATATTCGCATCCGCATACCCGCACTCCAGTTTGTCCAGAGCTTCTCTCAATACTTGTTTGTTATCAGACCTGGATACAAGAAGATTTACCGTGTTGCCTGCTTCAATAAGGCTCATTTTCTGGCCCGGCAAAAGCCCATTCACCAGCTTTAGTATCTCCCTTTTTGAATATTCAAACCTGTTTGGAGACACATCCTCAGCACGCATGCTGGCGGAAGTATCTATTATTACTATCAAATCCTCATCAAGAGCTTCACTAAGTATTACAGGACGTGATATTGCCAGAGACAAAAACAAAAGCATCAACAGCTGAAGAAAAAACAGAAGGTTTCTTCTCAGCTTCTGCCAGGGAGTTGATGCCTGCATGAACAATTCTGTTTTTTTCCACAGATAAGTGCTTGACACCACATGCTCGCTGTGCTGCTGCTTTAAAATATACAGGATTATTAATATTGGTATAGATATGAAAGAAATCAAGCCCCAGGGGTTTATGAAACTCATAGCACTCTCCATTACTCAGCTTATTATTCCCAGACTGTGGCCTTTACCCAGCAATATGCTCTCAAGGCTTTCATCACTGGATATCTGCAACAGATACACTCCCCGCTTTGCGCAAAAAGATGCAATATCATCCATAAAGCTCTTTAAGGTTCTTTTGTACAAGTCCATTGTCCTTGGAGTAATATCAAGGTCCCTGTAATCATTATCCTCACTGTCCAAAAGTCTTACCCTTCCGCTGTACTGGGGATTCAACTCGTCCGGAGACAATATATGGACAAGAATTATCTGCTGCTTGTAATACAGAAGATAATCAATCATTGCCTTGTAATCACTGTCGGTGAGAAGATCAGATATTATTATCGCAGCTCCATCTCCGCGGGATATGCTCCTTAATTCCCGGACACATTCAAACAGCCTGGATTCTCCCTTGAAGGGAACTGCAGCAAGCCTGTCAAGAGACTTGTAAAAAGCATTTCTACCTTCAATGCCTGAACATATATGCTCCATGTGCTCGGAGACTGAATAGATAGAGGCCCTGTCCAAGGAGCCTATTGCCATGTATGCAAGAACTGCGGCAAGCCTTTTGGCAAGAAAACCCTTGTATGGCTCACCAGAATCCAGTGACGG
>JAAYLF010000161.1 GCA_012522035.1 Clostridiaceae bacterium | reverse complement strand
CAGCATAGCAGAAGAGGTCAAGTCAAGAGAAGAAACAAAGTGACTCTTGACTTGGCCTCTACCGACCTTTTGAAGTACATATACTCAAATTAAATATGGTTCTTATGCTGTTTTTTCTTATTTTTTTTGGGACATTTTCAAATATGGTTGACACTCCTTGTGCCTTTCTCTACAACTGATTTTTAACCTGTGTATACTTCTGGTACGCTACCTGCACATCATTTATTTGTGCATTCTTGACATTGTACCAGCCTCTTGATTTCAATGCATTGAATATTTCAAATTGCACCTGTCCTGTTTCCGTTATTATCTTGTTGAGCTCATTCCTTAAATTCTGACAGCTTGTTTCAGCCAAAAAAACAGCATAACTACTTATCAATTGTTTCTCTGTCATTAGAGCATCATTCATGATTTCCTGTTCTGTTAACATATGTCCTCCTTATTGCATTGGTTTATTGTGAGATTGCAGATAACTGTATAACGAATCAAAATGTCTGCGATGCATTTGTTCCGCATGCTCGCATATGGATTTTAAATTCGGATCCGTACATTGAGTTTTGTACAGAGTGTACTTTTTGATTGCCAAGGCTTCGGCATTTAACTGATCTTCAAGAACAGTCAGGTTTTTGTCATCCAACATTGATTGTGTCATTTCCTCTCTCCTTTTGAATTGATTTTATATATATTCTGTGCGGTCTGGAATAAAATATTCATTTTCCATCAAACTATGTAAGAGAAAAGAACTTAATTGAAAGGAATGATTGAATGGTAAGCTTTATCAGAACTCTGATAATGTATACTTTTGTCATTGCTACAATACGGGTAATGGGAAAAAGACAGATAGGAGAACTTCAACCCTATGAGTTGGTAATAGCTTTAATGATATCCGACCTGGCTGCCCTTCCCATGCAGGATACTGCAATACCTCTGCTCAGTGGAATAATTCCAATTCTGTCTCTTTTGCTTGCCCAGCTTACCATATCATTTGTACTATTAAAAAGCCAAAAAGCTAGAAACATTATTTGCGGCAAGAAAAAAACCATCATACAAAACGGACGCATAGTCGAAAATACATTAATGAGCGAGATGTACAACATAGATGATTTGCTTGAAGCTTTAAGGATAAAAGGTTATTTCGACATTGCAGATGTAAATCTTGCTATCTTGGAGAACAACGGTGAACTAAGTGTCCTCCCCTTCAGCAAGGCAGAACCGGTTAAAAGAGAGGATATGTGTATAACTGCAAATGAAGGAAACATAACCGACTTGATAATTGATGGTACTTTGATAGAAGAAAACCTTGACATGTCCAATGTAAAGCCTAAGGATTTGCTAAGAGAAATAAAGAATGCAGGCGGCAACAGTATAAAGGATGTGCTTTACTGTTCCATAAATACAAAGGGTGAGTTTTGGATTCAGTTGAGAAGCAGGAGGCGAAGATAAATGGGCAGACATCTTTTCAAATATATTCTTCAGATTGCTGCCATACTATATTTTGTCATAACGGTTACTTTGTCTTTTGATTATGTTGTAAGAAGGGATATAGCAAAAATGACCAGCATATCTGATGATATAGAGCAATGCATACTTGAGGAAGAATATGAGACCGCGATAAACCATTTCAATGAACTTAACAAAAAATGGCTTTCAATAAAGGAAAAATGGCGCTGGATGATAAATCATTCCATAATTTATGAGATTGATTTGACCATATCCAACCTTGGCCATTATATCAACAACTCTTTAAATGAAGAGGCAATTGTTGAAAAACACAAGCTTCTTAAGTATTTTCACAATGTGCGGGATTTGGATACAATAAGATTGCATAATATTTTTTAAAAAAGTATTGTATTCTTAAATTACTTGTGATAGGATATAGGAGCTTTAGAAATTAAAGCAGGATTAACGTAACGGACTTCGATATCTCCTTTATTTGTAACTTATAAGCAACCTTGGAGCATTGAGTCATTTGCTAAATCCTTTCTATAAAAATAATATAGGAGGTATTGGAAATGGAAGACAAGACATTAACTTGCAAAGATTGCGGAAGTAGCTTTGTTTTCACAGTCGGCGAAAAGAAGTTCTACAAAGAAAAAGGCTTTGATAATGAACCTCAGAGATGTGCAGACTGCAGAAGATCAAGGAAAACCCAAAGAAGACCAGAAAATCGTTTCAGGTAAGACAAATTGAAAGCAGAATAATCTGCTTTCTTTTTTTACTCAAATATCATTTTTATCTCTTCCGCCAAAAGTTCCCTGTATTCTCCTGGTTCGAGCTTGCTATCCAGCTCCAAATTACCAATCTGAACTCTTTTTAAATATCGGACATTGTTTCTCCTTGCATAAAACATTCTTTTTACCTGATGGAACTTCCCTTCCGTAATATATACAAAAGCTTCCTTGTCGCTAATTTTCTCAAGTCTGGCAGGCAGGCATTTGTAAGCATCTGCCAGCACTATTCCTTTTTCAAACTCATTTATATCCTTGTCGGTTATTATATAATCCAAAACACAGTAATATTTTTTTACTACTTGCTTTTTGGGAGAAATAATTCTGTGTACAAGCTGCCCGTCATTTGTAATTATCATAAGTCCCTCGGTATCAATGTCCAATCTGCCAGCACAGGATAAGTTATAGCCCTTGTATCCATCATCAAGCAAATCTATAACCGTTTCATGACCGAACTCGTCCTCGGTTGCAGAGATTACTCCCCTTGGCTTGTTCATCATGATATACACGAATTCCTTGTACTCTATTTTTTCTCCATTGACATGCAACTCCTGAATATCCGTATCAATGTGCATGGAGCTGTCTTTTACTACCTCACCATCCACAGTAACACAGCCATTCTTAACAAGTTCCTTTACTTGTTTTCTTGAACCAAATCCCATTGTAGACAATATTTTGTCCAATCTGTTTGCCATATTCTTCCTTCTCTCAAATTCTTAATATTTTTTTGATTTACCCTATTGATTTTTATATAAAGACATAGTATACTATAACAGCTGTGAGGCTCATTGGTCAAGCGGCTAAGACACCGGCCTCTCACGCCGGAGACAGGGGTTCGATTCCCCTATGAGTCACCAAAAAAAGTCGATTGCTTTTAGCAGTCGACTTTTTTTATTCTTACACTACCAGAATTCTGTTGCCCAATAATATAGCCTAAGACTTTTCATCTTAGGCTTTAAGTTTACCTTTCTTTCAGAGGAATATACTTTCCTACATATTTTTGTGCACCTACATTTTTATACGCCGGACGAATAATCTTCTTTCCAGCAACCATTTCCTCAATTCTGTGAGCACTCCAACCAACAATTCTTGAAATTGCAAAGATTGGCGTGTACAGTTCCTTTGGAATATTCAGCATGCTGTATACAAATCCGGAATAGAAGTCCACGTTTGCACACATATCTTTTCCATTCTTCTTAACATCTTCAAAAGCCTGCAGCGCAAGCGCTTCAACTTTTCTGTAGAGTTCAAACTCCTTGTCGTGTCCTTTTTCATATGCCAGCTCTTCAGCTTTCTTTTTCAAAAGCACAGCTCTTGGATCAGACTTTGTGTATACGGCATGCCCTATGCCATATATCAAACCTGAACCATCATAAGCTTCCTTGTTAAGAATCCTGACAAGGTAATCATAGATTTCCTTGTCATCGCTCCAATCCTTTACATTGCGTTTTATATCGTCCATCATGTCCATGACTTTCAGATTGGCTCCGCCATGTTTTGGGCCTTTAAGTGAACCTATACCCGCAGCCATGGCTGAATATGTATCAGTACCTGTTGAAGTCACAACATGGATCGTAAATGTGGAGTTGTTTCCTCCGCCATGCTCAGCGTGAAGGACAAGGTTAAGATCCAATATCTCCGCTTCCAGTTTTGTATACTTTGTATCGGGTCTTATCATCTGCAAAAGGTTTTCTGCTGTGGACAAACCCTTCTGCGGATTATGAATATATAAACTCTTATCTTCGTAATAATGGGCTCTGGCCTGGTATGCATATGCAGTCATTGTAGGCAATTGAGCAATAAGCCTTAGACACTGCCTGAAGGTATTCTCAATACTCTGCTCTTCAGGATTGCTGTCGTAGGAATATGAAGCCAAAACACATCTTTGCAGTTTGTTCATGATATCAGGACTCGGAGCTTTTAATATCATGTTTTCTGCAAAACCATCTGGCAGCCTTCTATACTCATCCAACACACCAACCAGTTCGTTAAGTTCTGCTTCCGTTGGAAGCTTTCCTGTCAACAACAGGTATATGCATTCTTCAAAACCAAATCTGTTCTCACTGGTAAAGCCGTTTACAAAATCATAAATGTCTATACCTCTGTAAATCAGCCTTCCTTCAATGGGCATTTTCTCGTTCTCTTGCATAATGTAGCCTCTTACATCGCCTACATTGGTTAAGCCAACCAGAACACCCGTATTGTCAGCATTTCTCAGACCTCTTTTAACATTGTATCTGGAATACAATTCAGGATCAATTGTACTTGCCTCACATGCCTCACATGACAGTTTTTTGATAATTTCCATACTTCCGTTGCTACCATCATTAACAAACATAAACCTTTAACTCTCCCCACTATTTATTATTAAATGTTTTCAGTAAACTTTCCTTTGCTTTTAAAATATGCTCCCGTGTAAGTGCTTCCGCCTTCTCCTCGTCCCTGTTCTTTATGGCTTCAAAAATTGCCTTATGTTCCTGAAAAGCCGCTTCTGCCCTTCCAGGTGATGACAAGGATGCTTTTCTGGCTCTTTGAATATACTCATGTAATTGCTTGAGTATTAGGTTCAAAGGCTTGCTCTTGCTTGCCTTGAAAATCACGTCATGAAACTTTCCGTCCAGCTCAAGCACCTTCAAATACTCGCCTTTCATCGTGTAAAACTCACACAAATCAAGTATTTCCTTCATCTTTTCAAGCTCCGCTTCTGTAGCATTGATCGCTGCCCACTTCGAGCCAAGACCTTCAATCAGCATTCTCATTTCATATACATCACTTATATCCTTGCTTGTTATTTCAGAAACATAAACACCCTTGTTCGGAACCAGGTGTACAAGCCCATCCAATTCAAGTTGTCGTAGAGCTTCCCTTACAGGAGTTCTGCTCACACCAAACTCTTCGGACAACTTCAGCTCTATAAGAGAAAACTCAGGAGGATATTCACCATTCAGTATTCTTTTCTTTATCGTCATGTAAACTTTGTTTCTTAATGAATTGTCGCTTTCCAAACTATCTGAGAACAAAAACAATCCCTCCTATTAAATTATTGGAGAGATTGTATACAAAAATACATGTTTTGTCAACATACATTTTCAAATTTTTTACCTGAAACCGCCGCCGCCTCGGCCAGCTCCACCTCCGCCGCCACCACTGAAACCGCCTCCGAATCCTCCTCCTGAGGACACGTTTCTGCTCTGTGACAGACGGGTTGCAGAATTGTTTATGTTGTTAAAAGTCTTTGTGATATTGCCAAATGAATTGAAACTTCCACCTCTTGTTGAATTCATGTACATGAAGAAGAACAAGTAGCTGCTTGACCTGTGAGTGTCGTAATATTGAGGATCCTGAAGCTCCTTGTATACGGTGCGTATTTGCTTTACAGCCTTTTCAGCCTTGCCCATCATTGCTGCATAAACCATGTACTCTTCCCACATTACAAGCTTTGGAACTTCGTACTCTTTCATCATGGAAAAATCCTCTATGAATTTTCCAAACGCTTTCCAGTATACAAATTGCTGCTCACCCTCTTCGTTCAACCTGAGTATTTCAAAAGAAGATATCATAGCAATAATGCTTCCGATAATAAAACCCAAAGGCGCATACAGAACATAGAAATTGGTTGTTATCATTGTTGCAAAAGCTGCAAACATGACAAGAAAACTTATAACCAAAACAGTATTCCTTACATGCTCGGATTTTGAATCTACATAATTTCTTCTTTCAAAATCCATCTTTGATGATGATTCCATTGAATCAATTTGTCCTTTTACCTTGAAAGCATTTCTGGAAGTATGTTTCTCCAATCCTTTTAATGTAACAAAGCCCTCTTCCTTGCAAGCATCCCTTACAAGGTCATATATGCTTTTAAGATCCTGGGAAAGAGCATTTATGTCATCTTCAGACTTATCAGTACTTATATAGATTCCGAGATCAGGCTTATCCTTTTCCAAAACTTCATCAAAATATATGAATTTCTGCCTTGCCAGTTCAAGAATTGTGGCACTTACCACATTACCTCTGTTTCTCTTTGCTTGATTATAGAAGAAATATAGATGGGACGCCTGAGCTGGTGTCATTGTTTTGTCTGGCAAATCCCTGTAATACTCCACATCGTCAACTACTGCATGCCTCTTGTACCTGGCATTCAACAGAATAGATGCCAATATGCCAAAACCAAGAGCAAGCACACCAACACCAAGGTCTACAATCCCTATTATCATAAGTTTTTTACGCCTTGCATTTGCTTCGTCAGCATACTTTTGCTCTTCTTCAAGGATTGTATCAAGGTAATCCTTGGCTACTGTATTGGATGAATTCGGGAATATCTCAACAGGCATTGCAAGACGCACTTCAAGCATGTCTCCTGTATTGAAGTTCTTTACCTCAAACAAACAAGTGTCCGTTCCTTCTCTACTTATGGTGCCATTCAAAGGGCCATGGGCCCACACTCTGAAGTTTTCCTCATTTGCACCTTGCGGAATTGTAATCTTTCCCGTCACCTTGTTTACATTCATTGAAAAGTTTGTGCCAAGGAACTGCCAGTAAAGTTCTGCCGTGTCATTGTATACCGTTACCGCATCCGTAACCCGATAGGATAAGGTGTACGTTTTTTCACTATCAAATTCGTTTATATACCATTCAATCCATAATTCATTATTATACACATGCGTACTGAAGGTCCCAACTTGTCCCTTGTAGTCAGGATCATGCACATTTTCGCCGTATTCCGCAAATGTAAATTCTTTTGAACCCTGAGAAACCCTGATATCAATTATTTCTCCTGCAAGTCCTTCCAAGTCTATGGTTCTAAAACCAACATTATGTTGGCTTTCAGAAAAAGACACATCCCAAGTTTCAGTGACAGTCATGTCACCGTTCTCATGTAGTACAATATTGAAATCCAGTCTCTTTAGATGAGTATCCCTGGCCTCAACATTAACTCCAAGCACAAGGGTCAATATTGCAACCAGGAATATGATGAGTTTTAAGCTATGTTTGAATTTCATGACAATCCCTTCAAAAAGATACCTTTGGCACTTCCTTTTCAGCTGTTTCAACCGTAAAGAACTTCTTGTCTTCAAATCCAAACATATTGGCTATAATATTGTTTGGAAAAACAGCCTTAGTCTGATTGTATCTCATAACACTGTCATTGTAAAACTGTCTGTACTTTGCAATCTGAGACTCCATATCACTGAGTTTTCTCTGCAGATCCATAAAATTGGTATTCGCTTTAAGATCCGGATAACTCTCAGCCAATGCAAACAATCTGCTCAAAGCGCCTTGGAAACTTTTCTCACTGTCCATGGCTTCTTCAGGAGTAGTTGCAGTAACTGCCCTGTTTCTTGCATTAATTACATTTTCCAATGTCTCTTTCTCATGAGATGCATATCCTTTGACGGTTTCAACAAGATTGGGAATCAAATCAAAACGTTCCTTCAATCGTACATCCACCTGGGACCATTGGTTTTCCACTCTCAATCTAAGTTTTACAAGTTTATTGTATACACTTATAACTATGATGATGAGTATAACTAATATTCCTGATATAATAATTGCCGGCCACATAAAAACAACCTCCTAATCAAGATTTAAACATTTGTGTTTCAATATATATTTGTATACATTTTCAGGCAGTTGATCTGAAAATTCATTAAGCATATTTTCCTCAGCAAAAAATTTTATATTCGATGCTCTAATATCAAGTTTGCTGGGAATAAGATGCACAGGAACATCCAAGTCAACTACAGCTTTAATAAGTTCCAGCTCATTCTCGATTGAAATATTAGGATGGAAACTTCTAGCAACACCATTAGCATGAAACTTTTCTATTGTATCTGCTATCCAGCCTTCCTTTTCAATATACACTTCAACATTGTCAAGGCCTTCTGCCTTAACCGCTTCTTTAATTAACTGTTTCATATCAGAAGAAGGAATCCATCTTTTATGTTCATCTGCCTCAAGGGTCATAATCACCGCAATTACCCTGTCGCTTCTTTCAGACAAGTATCTGAGGGAGCTCATATGACCTTTGGTAACAGGATCATAATGCCCTGGTAGTAAAACTGTTCCTAGAAATTTCTTAGTCATGTGCAATTCCTCCTAATTTTTCTAATATAACTAAATTATATTACACTTCAGATCGCAATACAACACAAGCGTAAATTAAATTTTCTTGATGAAATCCAATATATGTAGTAAAATTCATTTGTTTAGCATTAAAAAATGTGATAACTTGAAATAATTTTATGGAGGAGAAGATATGGTAAAATATAAAGGTCCTGTAGTAACAATAATAATGGATGGTATTGGCATAAATAGCACTGTCGAAGGCAATGCAGTAAAAAACGCCTATACACCAACTCTGGACAGACTTATGCAAAACTATCCCATGGTGCAATTGCGCGCTCATGGTACAGCTGTAGGCCTGCCTTCAGATGACGACATGGGCAACTCCGAGGTTGGACACAACGCAATTGGTGCAGGAAGTGTCTACAGCCAGGGTGCAAAGCTTGTAAACGAGTCTATTGAAACAGGAAAATTGTTCCAGGGAAAAGGCTATGTTGAAATATTGGAAAATGTTATGAAGCACAACTCCACCCTTCACTTTATTGGTCTTTTTTCTGATGGAAATGTTCATTCACATATAGATCACCTGAAAGCAATGATAAAAAGAGCAAAGCAGGATGGAGTCAAGAGAGTAAGAATTCACATCCTACTTGATGGTCGTGACGTTGGGGAAACCTCTGCTCTTGACTACGTTATCCCCTTTGAAAAATTCCTCAGCGAGATAAATGATTCTGAGTTTGATGCAAAAATTGCAAGCGGTGGCGGTAGAATGAACATCACCATGGACAGGTACGAAGCAGACTGGGCTATGGTGGAAAGAGGCTGGAAGATTCATGTTCTTTGTGAAGGAAGAATGTTTTCAAGCAGCGAGGAAGCAATTAAGACATATCGCGAGGAGCTTCATGTAATTGATCAGGATCTTCCCGGATTTGTCATTGCTGAAAATGGCGAACCAGTTGGCAGGATTGTTGATAATGACTCTGTTGTTTTCTTCAACTTCAGAGGCGACAGGGCGATAGAAATTAGCAGAGCTTTTGAAGAGCCAGACTTCGACAAGTTTGACAGAGTATATTTTCCAAAGGTTTGCTATGCTGGAATGTTGGAATATGATGGCGATCTTCACATTCCTTCAAGATTCCTGTTAGAACCTCCGCATATCCAGAACACCATGGGAGAACTTTTTGCAAAGAAAGGAATTACCCAGCTTGCAATAAGTGAAACCCAAAAGTTTGGACATGTGACATACTTCTGGAATGGAAACAGAAGCGGAAAATTCGATGATGAACTTGAAACATATGTAGAAATTCCATCAGACATAGTTCCTTTTGAGCAAAGACCATGGATGAAAGCCAGTGAAATTACCGACAGGCTCATCAAAGAGCTCAGAACAAACAAATACAAATATGCAAGGGTGAACTTTGCAAATGGCGACATGGTAGGACATACAGGAAACTTCCTTGCTGCAAGGATTGCTGTAGAAACTGTTGACCTGTGCCTTGCAAGAATACTTCCGGTTATTGATGAGCTTGGAGGCATGGCAATAATTACTGCTGACCATGGAAATGCAGATGAAATGTATGAGGTGAAGAAAGGCAAATTGGTTACTGATGAAAACGGAAAACCAAAAGCAAAAACTGCCCACACTCTGAATCCTGTGCCCTGCATCTTCTATGACAATACAGAGAACAGAAACAAGTACAAAGTAAAAGAAGGTTTTGATAAAGATGGCAGGATAAGATTTGGTTTATCCAATATTGCAGCAACCTGTGCCTTCCTATTAGGAGTTGAAAAACACGAATCCTGGGATGAAAGCATAATTGAATAAATAACTGAAAACCGCCAATTGGCGGTTTTCTCGTTTTTTAGGTATAATATGCTATAACATTTTTAAGGAGTAATTGCTGTATGAAAAATAACACATTGCTTTTATCAACAATTTTAGTTGTCGGTATTGCAGTTACAACCGTTGTCATATGGTACATATTAAGAAGCGGAAGTTGTGAAAGCGCAGGAACTGTACAAGTACGGGGAGGAAAATACATGAAGCTTGCACCCTCTGTTGCCAAGGGAAGCCTTGATGATGATTCCGACATTATTCTTCTCGATGTTAGAACGCAGGAGGAGTATGACGAGTTGCATATACCAGGCAGCATTCTCATTCCAGTCAACGAACTTGAGGCAAGAGCCAATCAAGAGCTGCCGGACAAGGATGCTGTAATTTTTATATATTGCAGAAGCGGTAACAGAAGCAGAACAGCCGCGTATAAACTTTTAGAAGTGGGATATACCCAGGTGTATGATATAGGCGGAATTATTGACTGGCCTTATGACGTATCTTCAAACAAGGAGAAATAGTTCATGTTTGACAATTATGACTTGTCCAGGATAGTGTTGTTTGACGGACTTGACACTGATGAGATAAAAACATTGTGGTCCTGCATAGATGCAAAGGTAAAAAAGTATAAAAAGAATGATATTATTATTTTCGAAGGTGAAATAATTGGATCCATAGGTGCCGTATTGAGTGGTTCGGTACAGGTCTCGCGTACAGACATTGACGGCAACAGACTTGTTGTTGCATCAATACAGCAATATGACCTTTTTGCAGAAACATATGCTCTTTCTAAAAACCACGAGTCTCCCGTCATGGTATGTGCGACGGAAGACTCGGTTGTCTTGTGGCTGGATGTAAGCAGATTGTTAACCACATGCTCATCTGCTTGTATATTTCACAGGAGGCTTATACAAAACATTATAGAGCTTTTAGCCAACAAGAATGTATATCTAAGCAAAAAACTTGACATATTGTCTAAAAGAACCCTTCGAGAAAAGATTCTTCAATTTCTTCACTCCTACTCCACCAGCAGCAAGGAAAGGATTATCACAATACCCTACAATCGCCTTGCAATGGCGGACTATCTTGGAGTTGACAGAAGTGCTCTCTCAAGAGAATTAAGTAAAATGAAAGCCGATGGTTTGATTGACTACCATAAAAACACTTTCATTTTACGTAACTGAGTCTTTACTTATTCTTGCTGGAAATCAAGAATACTACAGTGCCAACTACAGCCAATGCAGCTATTACAGCTACAATTATAATAACAGGAGATATGCCTCCATTTTCAGCATTGTCATCAGTCTTTTCAGTTGCTGAAGGAGTTTGCTGAGGTGTATCGGTGGGTTCTTCAGTTGGCGCTGGTGTATCTGTAGGTGTTGGTTCTGGTGTAATTTCGACATTCTCGTCATATACTGCCAGATTTTTCACTTCGAACACGCAATAACAGGATACAAATCCCAGGTTCAGTTCATCCCCTTCAGTAAACAGATTGTACTGCTCGTCAAATACCTTGTCGATGACAGTCTCTCCATCCACTTTCATGATTACATGTGCCCCATCCCTAATAATCTCAAAGTGGAAGGTCATTCCCTCTTCCAGGTCTCTGTCAAAGGTTTCTTTGCTTACAGGGATTAAGTCATCCACAGGTGTTGTTCCTCTTTGGTTTGCTGAAACGCCAATGCTCTTGGTTAGTATGAGGTTGATATAATTTCCAGTAGCATCGTCGTATCCTATGCAGAATCTTACACCACTGTAAGCTTTTTCAGGGTCAATTTCTTTAATGGTGATGTCGCCTTCCCATATGTACTGATTCGTCAGTCTTGGTACACTGAAATTGATAAGATACTCTCCAGACAGATTTATATCTTCCAAAATCAGTACACCATCTTCAAAATATGCCAGATTGTTCTGCTGAACATAAGTATGCTCATTTATCAGGTTTACAAGACCTTCTTTAGCAGAAACAAAGGTTAGCGAAAAAACGAGACAAAAAGCAAGTACCAAAAACACCTTTTTCATACATCTTCACCCTTTCCTTTTTCTTGAATTAATGTTTATAACCAATCCGCATGCAATCAGCGCTACGATGGAAACACCAAGAATCAATGTTTCCATAAGAGAAAGACCAAACAGCTCAAACTTGTCTTTTGCTCCACCTTCTCCATTATCGGACCATTTGGCTTTCCCGATTTCGTACATAAATGAAAGTCTACCCATCGGCACCGAACATCCGGAAACATAATAATCCATTATGTCGTCTTGATGTTCGATACTATCTGCAGCTTTAAAGTAAATCACAGCATCATTTTCTATACCAAGTGCAGCTCTTGGAACTGCAAATTGAATAACATTGCCATTGACTGAATAGTCAATATCCTGAACCTTCTCAAAATCATATCCGCCCTTGGATGCTTCAAGGCTGGTCTTGTTGTTGCCTGAAGGACTGCGGTTGACAACAAAGTGATAATTCTCAAATGAAGGTTTGCTGCTACCTTCTATTCCAATAAAAAGATTCATCCAATTTGTCTTGCCGCTTTCCCATGGAGTTATATCACCGTCTGTTTCCACACGGAAATATATGTAGTCCTTATCATGGGTAACTCTTATATTCTTTATGAAATTGTCAGGTGCTGCCTGTCTGTATTTGATTCTGTCAGAGTGCCCGATAAAATCTCTGGCTACTTTTTGGGTTGCAAGGTTTTCATACAGAACTCCCACATCTGCATCCCAGTTAGGATTGGTAATATCCACAGTCTTGTGTTTCGCATCTATTTTTGTATCACCTTTTATTCCTTTAAATCTGCGGACATTCTCCACAAGCTGCAGATAGAAGTTGTCTCCATAACCTTCCTCTACATATTTGCCATCTTCGCCGATAACGTATCCTCTGGATTTTGTCATCTCAATGTCTCTGGAAAACTCCGTATTGAATGTGTCAACCCAGTACGGAACATCACCATAGTTTTTGAAATCATCGCTTACAAACTTGCATGCAACCCATTCATTCCATCCTGTGACAAATATAATCTGAGGATCAACACTTATTGCATAATCCCATTGTTCCTGGAAGTTCGCTCCCCTTTGGATTCTTTCAGGATCCCAGTTTGTAGGATTGTCAGAGGTATACCCTCTTCCCCAGCTCTCTCTGGTCTTTCCATGAGGACCATTGAATGACCAGCTGAATGCTCCTCCTGTATGCTGGGTTACCGATACTACAACAAGGTCCGTATACGTTCTTTGCGGTCTTACTTTATCAACATAGGGAAAACCATTGGGCATGAATTCCTCATCCGGCCACTGTGGCGGTCTTATGTGGAAGAAATCCCTCAGCTCCTCAGGCATGTCATCTTCCCATGCAATTATCAAAGGCTTGTCGTAGGGTCCGTAGAACCACAAGTCCTTGTATTTTTCATCCTTGTACATGATGTCATACACACCCTGGACGACTTTGCCGCTTTCTGTGTTGGTAAAATACACAAGCTGCGGAACTTTGTGTCCTTTTTCCAGGTACTCCATGTAAATGTCCAACATGGTTGGCATTACCCTGTCGTATACTAT
>JAAYLF010000160.1 GCA_012522035.1 Clostridiaceae bacterium | reverse complement strand
GAAAAAAATATATTGAAAATCCACCTGAAGGCTTAACTGCTGAAGACATTAAAAAATGAGTGATGACGACCTTTTGGATATGGATTTCTTTCTACACGAAGATGATGGTCTGGAAGATGATATCGAGGAAGACGGATTTTGTATCTTCTAGTCAAAACTCACCCCTTAATGTATATATTTTACATTTTTTCTTTTTTCTTCCTTATGCCGATATAGAGCAATTTCCTATAACAATAAAAAAAGGTGTGCAATTGCTTGCACACCTTTTTGTACCAGTCATACCAATCTTACTCAATATCTTTCAATGCAAGGTTTATTCTTCCCTGCTTGTCTATGTCAATTACCTTGACTTCCACCCTGTCGCCAACATTCAGAACGTCTTCCACTTTCTTAATGCGTTTCTTCGACATCTTGGAGATGTGGACAAGACCTTCCTTGCCTGGTACAAATTCAACAAAGGCTCCAAAATTCATAATCCTTGTTACCTTTCCTTCGTACTCAGCACCAATTTCAACTTCTCCAACAATTCCAGATATCATCTTCATTGCCTTTTCCGCATTTTCTTTTTCCGGTGTGGCAACATAGATGGTTCCGTCATCCTGAATGTCTATCTTGACATCGGTTTCCTCAATTATCTTGTTGATAACCTTTCCACCTGTACCAATGACTTCCCTAATCTTGTCAGGATCTATCTTCATTGTGAACATCTTTGGTGCATACTTTGAAACTTCCTTCCTTGGTTCAGGAATAGCTTTAAGCAGTACATCGTTGATTATCTGCATTCTGCCTCTTCTTGTTATTTCCAAGGCTTGTCTGATTATCTCATAGCTGAGACCTTGAACCTTGATGTCCACCTGGATTGCGGTTATACCCTTCTCAGTTCCAGCAACCTTGAAGTCCATATCGCCAAAAAAGTCCTCAATACCCTGGATATCTATAAATGTAACGAAATCATTTTCGTCTTCCTCATTTACAACCAAACCTGCAGATATGCCTGCCACCGGTCTCTTAATAGGTACGCCTGCGTCCATAAGTGCAAGAGTTGAACCGCAAACGCTGCCTTGGGATGTGGAACCATTGGACATCAGCACCTCGGAAACCAGCCTAATAGCATAAGGGAACTCCTCCTCTGACGGAATAACAGGCTCCAATGCACGTTCAGCCAAAGCGCCATGACCAATTTCCCTTCTTCCAGGACCTCTTGTAGGTCTTGCCTCTCCCACGCTGTAGGATGGGAAGTTGTAATGGTGCATATATCTCTTTTCCTCTTCAAGATCAATACCATCCAGCATTTGGATGTCGGACATGGGGCCCAAGGTTGCCACGGTCAAAACCTGCGTAAGTCCTCGTCTGAACAGACCGGAGCCATGGGTTCTTGGAAGAACGGCTACTTCTGCTTCCAGCTGCCTGATCTCGTCAAGCGCCCTGCCGTCAACTCTTTTATGCTCTTTCAACAGGTAATCGCGGACTATCTTCTTTTCACAGGAAGTAACTGCCTCACTGATTACCGATGCGCTGTCAGGAAATCTTTCTGCCAAGGCTTCCTGTACCCTCTTTGTTATGTCATCCATTCTTGCATCTCTTACAGTCTTGTCGTCAGTAAGAACAGCAACCTTTATTTCATCATAACAAAACTCTTTTACTGCTTCCATGATTTCCTCAGGAATCTGGGCAGACTTGTACTCAAACTTTGGTTTTCCAACTTCGTTAACAATATCTTCAATAAAAGCGCATATCTTTTTTATGGTGCCATGGCCTTTAATCAACGCCTTAAGCATTACATCCTCTGGTACCTCGTTTGCGCCTGCTTCAATCATACATATTTTATCCTTTGTGCCTGCAAGAGTGACATACATGTCACTGGCATCACGTTCTTTGGTTTTGGGATTTATAACTATCTCATCATTGACAAGACCGATCGACACTGCTCCTACTGGTCCGTTGAAAGGTATGTCCGAAATGGACAGTGCGACCGATGTGCCAATCATGGCGGTAATTTCAGGTGAATTGTCCTGATCAACTGATAAAACAGTATTTACCACAACCACGTCATTTCTCAAATCTTTGGGGAATAAAGGTCTGATAGGTCTGTCTATCGCTCTTGCCACCAATATTGCCTTGTCCGAAGGTTTACCCTCTCTCTTGATAAATCCTCCGGGAATTTTTCCTACGGAGTACAGTTTTTCTTCATAGTCCACGCTAAGTGGAAAGAAGTCGATACCTTCCCTTGGTTCCTTCGACGCTGTTACAGTTGACAATACAACTGTTTCACCATACCTGACAAGACATGTTCCGTTTGCCAATTGTGCCATCTTCCCTGTTTCAACT
>JAAYLF010000159.1 GCA_012522035.1 Clostridiaceae bacterium | reverse complement strand
TCATAGTTTGCGCCATTCTTCATTGACAGCATGACGCTTGAAATTAGACGCCCTAACCCATCCGCAGATAAAAAGGCACGTTTCAGGTCCTGTTCATGAATGGTCTTAAAATATTGCCTTCCCAAAATAGTATAGTAAAATGCTGTCTTTGTAATAGCTTTGTTTATGGCGAATTGGTCCGGTACTGCATCACCTGTCCTTGTTCCAGTGATATAGTCAAAGGGCCTTGCCATTTCAACAAAAATATCTTCAATGGTTTGGCCATATTCCAGTTTGCCCTTCTTCAGGGTCATAAGAGGATTTCCAAATTCCCGGTCGTTGAAAAGCTGTAAACCTACCTTATTAAGTAGAGCATTAAAAAACTCATTCGTTATTTGTGGAGGGGCTTGCAGTACAGCACTTCCAACATGGGTGAAATTATCCATAGTTGCAAGCGGTATAGTGGTTTGGTAAGCATTAGTTGCAGTTGCACGTATGGCATTCAGTACAGTAACAACACTCATTTTTATTCATCCTTTCATTTATAAAGATTGTTTGATTGCTTCTACAGCATCATCAATAGAGGGCGGTTCTTCTTCTTTGTCATCAACAGTCGGTTCTTCTACAGGTATCATTGCAAGGTATTTCCGGTTGGTTTCATACAGCCTTGCTATTTTATCCTCTCGTTCCTGTAGGGCGTTTTCAAGGTCTTGAACCTCTTTTGCAATATTGGGCAGGTCGGATAAATCTTCTGAATTTTCGATTAACTTTAATATTCTTTCATACAGAGTCATTACAAAATACCTCCTGTATATATTGTAGTATATACCTTGTATATGTGTCAAGTGATTGTTCTCATCAGGTATACCACCTCCTTTAGCATGGCATATGTTTCCAGATTGTCGTAAAACACATTGTTTTCATCTACAGCCTTTCTAAAAGCCTGCATAAAGGGCATATTCCTTACCCTTCTTATATTTATATTATTTGGACGGTTGTCTTCTAAACTCATTGCAATATTATTATAAGCAGTTAGACCGCCATGCTTATTTGAAACATAATATACACCAATGTTCCAGTTTACCCAGATTCCATATGTTTTGCCCATGTATGTTATAGCAAAGTGGAATTCACTTTCTTTGTCACGTTTCTTTATAAAATGGTCACTGTCCATAAAAAACTTGTTTTCATACGCATGTTCGGCAAATTCAGTACCTTTCACTATGGAGTAAAAACGTGTTGCCTTCTTTGCTTCCCTGTAGCTTTGGTCTTGCCATATACACACCATTATTTCCCCGAATTTGTTATAGGTCTTGAACGGGGGTTTCAGTCTAATTCCATAGTGTACAAAGTAGATATTCACCATAGAAAAAGCATTAGCAATAAAGAACACTCGCACATTGTTTCTAAGTCGTGCAACGGTTTCATAGAAGTTTTCAAATATAGACACTTCATTTGTACCCGGCCCTAAATAGCGTGAAGTCACACCATCAACCATAAATTCCTCAAAAATGATATACCACACTTTTGAATAGTTTACTGATTTCCGTTTCATTGAAGTGGACAGGGCCACAGCATAGCCCATAGTTTTACCATCACAGTAC
>JAAYLF010000158.1 GCA_012522035.1 Clostridiaceae bacterium | reverse complement strand
TGAGGAAACCATAAACAACGTAAAGAGTAGGAATAATAATTCAAGGCAGCTTTGCATCATTGAGATTGATGGTAAGGCTGTTGGCGAGCTAAGTTACAGAATTGAGGATAATACTGCATATCCCGGGTGGAAGATATGTGATTTTGACTATCAGAACAAAGGATATGGCACTTAAATCATTCTATTGCTGTTTGAACATCTTTTCAATTTTGTAGATAGAATTGTATGGGATACAATGATTGAAAATACAAGGGCACAGCATGTCTATGAGAGGAAAATCGGAGCAAGAAGAGTAGGTACAAGGGAGAATTGCTGGAAAGACCAGACCGGCAAATATAGAACGGCTGTTGATTATGAAATGACAAAGGAAGAGTTTTTGGTTAATAGAAAAAAGGACAGGGAGTTTATTGATTTGTTGATTGAAGAAGAGAAAAAACACTTTGAAGGATGGGATTTTTCGTATCTTGAATCAACAAACAGAATGCAGGAGTTTCCTCTTTCGTGGAACTACCGGCATGAGGTAAAGAAAAGGATGAACCGTTGTTCTTCGTTATTGGACATGGGTACTGGTGGAGGAGAATTTCTTTCATACCTTGCCCCGCTGCCCAAAATTGTCTGTGCTACTGAAGGTTATGAACCAAACATACCCATAGCACGAAAGAGGCTTGAGCCCTTGGGCGTCAAGGTCTTTAAAGTTGATAGTGATGAGAATCTTCCGTTTGATAATGAGTTTTTTGATTTGGTTATAAACAGGCATGAATCGTATTCTGAAAAAGAGGTACATAGAGTACTTAAAAAGGGCGGGGTATTTGTTACACAGCAGGTCGGTGGCCTTAATGACAAGGAAATCAATGAGCTGTTAGGTGCGCCTTTGCCCAAGTATGTGGGATGGAATTTGAGTACTGCAGATGTCAGAATGAAGGAAAATGGGTTTGACGTAACTTTGGAAAAAGAGGAGTTTGTTAAAACCAGGTTTTTTGATGTTGGTGCAATTGTGTTCTATTTAAAAGCAATACCCTGGCAAGTTCCGGATTTTTCAGTTGAGAGATATCTTGAAAGACTTAAATACATTGATGGAATAATTCAAAAGGATGGATTTATAGATTTTACATGTCACAGATTTATAGCTGCTGCATTCAAATATTAACATGGAAATACATTAAGCTATTAAAACATCTTGAAAGAATCCGATAACATAATAAAGCACATCATTTGGGGGTAGTTCAATGATAAAAACTTATAATAGAAGGTTATTGTTTACGTTCATATTCATAATCATAGCTGTTGTATTGTTGCTTTTTATGAAATGGCTGTGGGAGATAGTGGTAATGGCAGACCCAGACGACAGAACAGCAGAAACTACGCCAACTGTCACGCCAACCCCACAAGTCACCGTTATGCAAACCTCAAAAAATGAGACCATTAAGCCTGATGTAACACCAGTACCGACAGACAGTCCTGTTGATACAGATACAGCAGGTTTAACTCCTTCTGCGTCTGTCAGCTCTGAACCAACAGCAGAAGATACCCCCGTACCTTCATCTAGCAAAAAACCAGTAGAACCAACTCCTACTATCACCCCAACTCCTACTGCAACAGCAACGGTGAAGCCGACAGCTACACCGACTGTTAAGCCTACAGCAACCCCAAAACCTACTGCTACACCTACTCCTTCTCCTTCTCCTACGCAGACACCAACCCCCAAACCAACCAACACGCCAAAACCAACTCCTACCCCGACACCAACCTTGCCACCTGACATACTGCCTGACATTGGCGAGGAAATCAAGAACGATAAGGGTAAGGTTATTGCCGTTGGCATAGATCCTGACAATGATCTGGGTATGCCTGTGCCTACAGAAATAAATCCTGAATGGAACGGTCCTGATTTGAGTTTCGAGCCTGAATATATGACGGTGTTGCTGTTACCAGAATAAATTTTGGCATACACGATTATGTCTTTTACGCAGGATGGGATGGCATGAGGTTTACCATGTAGTTCTTTGGCGTTAATTTTGTGTTTCCTCTGCATGAAAAACCTAACATGGTAACTATACATTGGTTATATTATGGTGATGATGTTGATTTAAATAAAACATACTTAGAATGGGGTTACTGGTTCGAGGACTTCACCATATCGGTTAATGGCAAGGTGGTGTATTACAATCCTATGCTGAAAACTCCGTTTGAAGGAGGGTTTGGTCTTGGATAAGAAAAAGCTGACACTTTGCATACTACTCCTTTTATCCATATTGATAATTGCTGTTTTTGGTGATGACAATGCAGACAGCGGGTCAACTACCCCTGCGGGGGCCGCTATCGCTGGCTCCTATGACAGCCTGTACCAAGGTTGGAAGGTGTCGTTGTATGTCGCCAAGGCTGACTATGTGGACATGAGATCCCTAGGAATGAGGAAAAGGGTGGAGTAAACACGGATTTCATTCTAGGTATTGCCGCAGCAGTTTAAGCAGTTTCGGATGTGGTGGTTGCTTTTATTGTGGCAAGAAGAAGGTAATTAAACACTTTTCGATATTATTTGAAATTGGAGAAGTTGTGCCGGTTAAGTGTGGACAGGGCTAGCAACATTTGATATATTATGCGCAAAAGCAAATGTGTTAACATGGAGGTATTTGAATGAGTACACGAGTTTTCAAAGTTACCGATTATGGAGTGGTTCCTGGCAAGGAAGAAATGCAAACCGAAGCATTGCAAAGAGTTTTTGACATGTGCAAGGAAGAAGGTGGCACCGTGGTTATACCAGCGGGCAAATATCGTACAGGAGGACTTCGCATGTGGTCTGATACGACAC
>JAAYLF010000157.1 GCA_012522035.1 Clostridiaceae bacterium | reverse complement strand
GTATGCAACCATTAACCTGCATGGCAGCTATACAAGCGAGAAACGGTAGGCGACATAAAAAACTATACAATTGAACAAGGCCTTGAGGAAGTAATGCGCTATTCGGGTAAAAGCTTTGCAGTAAACATAGCAGAAACACTTCAGATGCTGAATCAGGAAGGAATAGCACTTTTACTGCCCGTAGTTGAGAAAATCTCTTGTGCAGGCGCTGATTCTTTCAGAATGGCCGGTCTTGCTGTTTTTGACAAAGACAAGCTGATAGGTTATCTGACACCCGAGGAGTCGAAATATGTTCTGATAATACGAAACAAGCTAAAGGGAGGGGTACTTCTTTCTTCTTTCGATATGGAATCCGAACTCAAAGGAAAGGAAATGAGCTATTGTCTTGAAATATTCAATTGCAAATCAAAGTTGAAGGTTCAGGGTAAAGAAGGCAAGAAAATCAAGCTTTCCATAAATACAAAAGTTGAAGCAGGTCTGTCAAACACTGATACCAGGATAAAGTATGACAGAAAAAGCAATGACATGATACAAAAGGCTTTTGAAAACACCTTGAACGAAAGTCTGAAAACAGTAGTCAAAAGAGTGCAGACTGAATTTGGTGTGGATGTTTTTGGCTTTGGACTTTACATCTATAAACACAAACACAAAATGTGGAAGGATGTCAAGGAAAACTGGAATGACTATTTCAAGGAAATAGAATTGGATGCAACCTCGACCATCAAAATACGTCAAAGTGGTCTGACCAGAAATACTATTGAGAAGGGAGAAGGACACTGATGCTTTTTGTTGTAATATTTACTGCACTTTATGTTATTGTGTTTTTTGCTGATGTCCTTCCTTTGAAAAAGAAAAACAAGAAAAAAGAGTTTGTTATTGTCACCATTATGGTGTCCGTTATATACGTTCTTCAAATTCTGGATGTTCTGGGAATCAATCTCCCAAGACCAACAAAAGGAGTAAAATTGCTGGTTTCACTTTGGAAGAGATTGGCGGGCAAATAAATGAATAAAGAAATAATCTCTGGCAAACAGTTAAAAAATTTAATTATAGTGTATCTCCTGGGTGCAGCACTTGTTGCCAGCGGTTCTGCCTATGCAAAACACTGTGCCTGGATTTCTGAAATTGCATCCATAATAATTGCCATTCCCATCGTTTTAATGTACGCCCGCTTAAGTTCAATATCTGAAGGCAAAAACATATTCGATTTGTTTCACGACTCACTTGGCAAATTCACAGGCTTCACTTTTTCCATTATTTTTCTTTTATACTCCTTTTACTTAGGCTCTGCGGTAATAAGGAACTTTACAGAATTTGTGCAGATAGTTTTCTTTCCCAAGACACCCCAGTATATTACTGCCATATTTGCCTTCAGCACTATTCTGTATATTATGAACAAAGGTGTGGAGCCTCTTGCCAGATTCGTCTCATCCATCACGTTGCTTTTAATAGGGATCATGCTGATGCTCGTTGTTTTCTCCTTAGGCGACATGGACTTTTCGAACATACTGCCACTGCTTGGCGAAAAGATTTCAACCATGGCCAAAGAAAGCTTTTTTCTGTTAACCCTGCCCTATTAGGAAATAGTCATGTTTCTTGGTTTGGGCGGCAGCTTTAAAAAGGGAGACAGTATATACAAGGCATATGTTTACGGCATTGTCACAAGTGGAGTCGTTCTTATACTGGCTTTCTTGAGAAACCTCTTTGTAATAGGCACTCATGTAATGGAGCAGGTGTACTTCCCTGCACATACTTCCACCAGTCTGATTAATATTGCAGACTTCATAACCAGGATTGAAGTTGTTGCATCTTCTACCTACACCTTCTCGATAATAATTCAATCTGCTATTTGTCTCATAACAGCCTGCAAAGGTGTTGCCAAGTTGACAAAAGTAAATGATTACAAGGTATTTGCCGCCCCTGCATGCCTGCTGGGTCTATATC
>JAAYLF010000156.1 GCA_012522035.1 Clostridiaceae bacterium | reverse complement strand
CTTTAAATATTTCTTGCAATATGTTCATGTTGTTATTATAAGACAAACAGTAAAAAAAAGGAACACCCTAGTTCCCTTCAAGATTGAGGGGCTAGGGGAGCTGATTTGTTGGAGACACTTTTTTTATATATTGCAATTCTTTAAAGCCCATGTTATTATGAACGTTAAGAAAAACGTTTTGTATAACGTTTTACAAGGCGCAATAAACAAAACAAATAAAGGAGGAAGATCAAGTGAGAAAGGCACTAAATTTATCGGCACTGCCAGTTGCTTCTTTTTATGACGACATTGAGAGAAGGCAGATAGAATTGTACTACTTTTTCGATACTAAAGAACTTAGAAATTTCTACGGAGATTATGACAGCTACGATAATGTTAAAAGTTTACAAATAGGCAGAGCTTATTGCCATTGAGAATTACGGATACATGAAAGACTTTAGATTGGCAAATAGATAAACTTAAGAAGATTTTTTGCTTGGATTACATATAACGATAAATACGCAGCAGAATACTTTTAAAGGATAAAAGCACCAGCACCTTTAAGTTAGGTGCTTTTTCTGATATTATTTTGATGACAACATTTAGAAAGTGGATGACAATGGAAAACGACAAGGTTAAATATTGTAAATACTGTGGTGCAAAGGTGGCTTATGAGGCAGTAGTGTGTGTTTCCTGCGGCAGGCAGATTGAAATGCTTTCGACTAATGGAAATCAAACTGTGGTAGTCAATAATACGAATAAGGTAATAGTTGGTGGAAGAAGATGCAACAAGTGGGTTGCGTTTGTTTTATGCCTCTTGTTTGGCATTCTGGGCATTCACAAGTTCTATGAGGGCAAGATTGGCATGGGTATATTATATTTAATTACAGGAGGTCTATGCGGCATAGGATGGATTATAGATGCTATTGTAATACTATTCAAGCCGAATCCGTATTATGTATAAAAAAACCGGGCAACTTGGCCCGATTTATCATCTATAGCTTTGCAAAGTCTTCTACACCCAAAACAAAGATTGTTGCTCCTCCTACAGTAACTTCTTCTGGGAGGCTGTCGTTTTTTACATTCCTACCGAGTGAACTGTACGAAGGATTCGTCTGTTTTCGTGTAGAACAATACTTTGACAGTATCTCCTTTATTTTGTCAATCTTGTCATCCATTGTACCTATAAGAAGAGTTGTGTTTCCTACCATTAAAAAGCCACCAGTTGTGGATAATTTGGTCACGAAAAAACCTTCCTGAGTCAATGCGGATGACGCGATTACAGAATCTTCTTTGTTAACTATTGCTAAAACAAGCTTCATATCTCTCAACCTCCCATTATTTATTTTTTTCATCAAAGTTCTGCATAGAGTAACTTCTTGCTGTGTTTATCCAAGCGGGTATGATCTGGAATCTCATATCTGTTGTCGTCGGAATCTCTAATAAGAACTCGATTATCGTATAAGACTTTTATGTCGCTATACCTGTTTCTGACATCAAAAGTTCTGATGCCACGTTCGGTTTCGCATTTCATTTTTAGTATACCATATTTTTCTTCAGTGTCAATAATTCTGAGGATTTTAGGTACAAGGTAGTACTCGTCCAGGCACTTCTCATCAGCCTCTCTTGACTCAGGCATGAGGGTATCCAGATCCCTAATAATACACTTCTCGATTCCATCTTTGTCTAGCAGTGTTATGTACTTTCTCAAACCACTTATGGGGAACAGTCTTCGTGGTTCAAGGTCTTCAAACTTGACGCCATTGTAGAACTCCACATCAACCCTGTAATGTTCCTTAAGAGTGATTTTCGCTTCATCACCGCTTATATATAATCTGGCCATTCCTTTCTCCTCCTTGCTACTCAAACTTCTCTTTCTCCTTGTCTCTCTGCAGCTTTTCGGAAAGAGACTGGATTTCAATAAGTTTATGGTACTTGCCTTTGAGAGCCATCAATTCCTCGTGCGAACCGCACTCAATTATTCTGCCCTGGTCAACAACAACAATCTTGTTTGCCTTTCTCAAGGTTGACAGTCTGTGGGCAATCATGATGGTTGTACGTCCGCTTATCATCCTGTCAATAGCCTGTTGAATAAGATTCTCGGTTTCCGAGTCAACACTGGCGGTAGCTTCATCGAATATGAGGATTCTTGGGTTTTTCAATACCGCACGGGCAATTGAAATACGCTGTCTTTCACCGCCGGACAGGCCAACGCCTCTTTCTCCAAGTACGGAGTCATAACCATCAGGCTGCTTTGCAATAAAGTCATGCGCATTGGCTATATCGGCAGCATGGATTACCTGTTCTACATGGGCATCTGGCACACCGTAGGCGATATTGTTGAAAATGGTATCGCTAAACATCATGGGATCCTGCTGAACAAATCCTATGCAGGAACGGTAGAACTCCATATCAATTTCCTTTATGTTGACACCGTCCGGCAGTATTTCACCTTCATAATCTGAATAGAACCGCATGATAAGGTTGACAAGCGTGGATTTTCCGGAACCTGTGGTACCTACTATACCAACCACATCTCCAGGCTCAATCACAAGATTGATATCAGACAGCACTTTCTTGGTACGGTCAAAGGAGAAATTAACATTCCTAAACTCAATCTTGCCTTTTACTTCATCAAGAATTCTGCCTTTGCCATAGTCTGGCTCGGGTTCTGCATCTATAATGTCAAGAATTCTTTCAATGGAGGTAAGAGCACTTTGGTAAACGTCGCTGAAGTTTGCAAAAAAGCCTACAGGACCATAAAACATGGCAGTATATGATATGAAGGAAACGAGAAGACCTGTTGACAGGCTTCCTGAAATAACCCATTTGCCTCCAACGCTCCAGATTAGCAGAGAACCCAGTGTGACGAACAGAGCGACTGCAATTGGAAGGGTGTTTGTAACCTTTACAGAGTTTGTATCCACCTTTCTCCCTTCAGCTGGATATCTTTCAGACTTCTTCACCGCACTCTGCTCTTTTGCAAAGGACTTGACCACCCTGATGTTGGGTATTGTATCTGTGAGTACGGAGGAAACTGCAGCACCTCTTCTCCAGATTCTGATATAGTAGGGTCTTATCTTTTCGGCAAAGATCTTTGCTCCAATTACAACAAAAGGTACGGGTATCAAAGACAAAAGGGTAAGTTTCCAATGCAGTGAAAGCATTATAACTACTATGCCGATAAGTAGCATGAACTGCACCAGTATTTCCTGCGTAACCCTGATGATAAATCCCCTAATATTCTCAGTATCCCCATTTATTCTGTTTATTACGGAGCCGGTTGTGGTCTTGTCGTAAAACTTCATGGGCAGATACTGGGCTTTCTGATACACGTCATTTCTTAAGGATTCGACAATCCTGTTGCCGCTCTTCCTAAGCAGATAGCCTCTGTACGCAGCAACAGCGTAGTGGACTATGTACGCAACAAGCAGAACAATTACAACGACTGTAAGAGCCTGATAGTCCTTGTTCGGCAGAATGCTGTTGAGCAGCTCCTTTGTGATATATGGAGGGAGCAGTGCAATCGCAGTTGTTATAACGGACAGGAAAAGGCTGAACAGAAGCGGCCATTTTTCAGGTATTATGTATTTTACAAACTTGTTTGCTATTTTCTTTTTTGATTGACACTTTATGCAGTCTGCACCAGGTCTTAGGAGAGTTCTTCCGCAGGTGGGGCAGACACTCATTAATTTTTCAAAGGTTGCCTCGGCAATCTCCATTTCTTCGTTTAGTGGAGATCCCTTGCCAATTTGCACTATGAAGGATGCAGCCATTTCACACAACGTTGTTACGGTATATGTAAACCGGAAGAACCTAAGTGCTCTTCCATCGTTAAGTTCAATATTCAGCTGGGCATTGCCGTACATCCTTTTGATAGTGGCATCCTTTATCTCTTTGTACTCAAATGCAAGTATTCCATCTGCATGAGAGCCATCCACTGACATAACTCTTTTGTCAGTAACTGCAAGGGCAGATTCCCCATACTTGCCATCCAAGGTCAAGTCTCCAATAATTACAAACAGTAATTTTTCGTCGTCAACCAATTTTGCTTCAACAAGCTTCCTGATAGTCTCAGGAATGGGCTTGTTTTTTAGTGCATTTTCATATTCCACCATTTACACCTCCAAGATGGAGAAAATATTAAATTGACAAAGTAATTATAGCCTTGATGTAATTAATGTCAAGGCTATAAGGAAATTTAACAGATTTTCAATATTCAATTGCCGCTTTTGCTGATACTTTTTGTCTGATGATATCAGCGTCAAATTTGGGTTTTCTGTCGTATGTATAAAGACCGTTCACTTCCTGTTCCACATCGGTAAGCTGTGTATAGCAAAAAGCGCATACCTTCGGATGATTTAAAAGATAACGTACCAATCCTTCAAACCTCTTTAGAAACTCTTCCTCGGTATTTGGAGCATTTCCATATCCCCAGCCTTCCTTGTCCGGAGCCCACCAGGTTCCTCCAAATTCACTGACAAAGTACGGAGTACCCTTCTTGTATGTTGAAGGATCCGAAAGTGTAACATACGGAGTATCTCCAGTCTTGAAAGGATCCAGCTTTCTTGCAAAGCTTTCTATATCCTGATCATAATCGTGCATGTCATAGACGTCTGTAAATTTTGTATGAACCCAGCCGCTTGTATCAATAATTGGTCTGGTAGGGTCTATCTCCCTTGTCACCTTATAAATATACTCAAGGATTCTATTGTCCTGATTGCCTTGGGTTTCATTGAAAGGACACCAGCCAACAATGGAAGGATGACTTATGTCTCTGTTCAATATTTCAACCCACTCTGGGAGAAATGCCATCATGCCTTCCGGATTTGAAATATCAAGACCCCAGTTGGCATGCTCTCCCCAACACAAATATCCCAGTTTGTCTGCCCAGTAAAGGAACCTTGGCTCAAAGACCTTTTCATGCAGCCTTGCACCGTTGAATCCCATGGCAATAGACCTTTCAATGTCTTTCCTCAGCTCATCATCGGACGGAGCTGTATAAACACCATCCATGTAGAAGCCTTGATCAAGAATCAGTCTCTGGAATACCGGCTTGCCATTGATAAGGATGGCCTTGTCTGTAAGGGACACATTTCTCATGCCGAAATAGCTTTTTATCGTATCAACAAGACTGTCGTTTTCATAAAGTGTAATTTCAAGGTCGTAAAGTCTTCCTTTTAGTGGTTCCCAAAGATGCAGCTCGCTTAGTTGGATGGAAAATGAGACCTGTCTCCAGTTTCCTTTAACCTCCACGGAACCCGTATCCTTGCCTTCGTACGAAGACCTGGCGTCAATCTTGAGGTTGGAGCCATCTCTTACATTTCCTTCAAGGAAAACAGTTATATTGATTCTTTGATTGTTTATATCCGGCACCATCTTCAAATTACTTATATATGTATCCGAAACCTGCTCGAGCCATACGGTCTGCCAGATACCAGTGGTTCTTGTATAGTGACATCCATGGGAATGATACTTGAAGCTTTGCTTGCCTATTGGCTGTTTTCCGCTTCTTGTGTCATCCGTTGCACAAACAACAACCTCATTGACACCAACTTTTACATAGTCGGTGATGTCAAAGGTAAAACCCACATATCCGCCTACATGGGTACCAACACTTTGTCCATTAATCCATATCTCCGCATGGTAATCCACGGCACCAAAGTGAATCAGGGTTCTCTTAAGCTCTTTGAGTTCAAAAGTTCTTCTGTACCAAACACATGGCATGAAATCCTTGATTTCAAGACCTGACAGTTTGCTTTCGGGACAGAAGGGAACAATAATCTTCTTGGAAAACACGCCGTTTGTGTGCATGTTCCGTTCTCTTCCGCTTTGGCCAGGATCAAGTTCAAACTCCCATTCTCCATTTAGATTGATCCAGTTTTCTCTTCTCATCATAGGTCTTGGATATTCCGGTCTTGGCAGATTCATATTAAAACATTCCTTTCCTTACATATTCCTATACTCATTAGGCGTATATCCGGTATATTTCTTAAACACTCTGTGAAAGTGTTCATTGCTGTCATACCCTACCATGTGTGCAATCTCATGTACGGGAAGGGATGTGTCTCTCAGGAATTTGCATGCATTTCTAAGCTTGGTTTCTATAAGTATTTCAGAGAAGGTGTAACCTGTTGTGGATTTTATCAGGTTGCTGATATAGTTTGGAGCATAGTTGAAATGCCTTGCCAAATCCCCCAGCTTTATAGTCTTGTAATTCTCTTTTATATACCGCAGTATCTGGACAATGTTTGGTATGTTCGTATCCACTGTTTTTGGAAGTTCAATGTTGTCCACATGATTTTCCAGCATGTAGTGAAAGGATGCAAGCAAAAGGTACTCTCTCAAATCACTGTTGTTCTTATGGCCTTCAAAGATTCCATCCCAGATCAGGTATTCAAGAAGGGTGTGCAACCTTATGTCTCCCTTTGTATGGAACAGTATGTAGTTGCTTGCGTTGTTCGTATAAAGGATACGAGTGAAAAATGTTGAAAGAATATTGTCGTCCTTAAGGAGCTTGAAAAAAGTTTCCTTGAAGGTGGTCTTTTTTATAAGGATATTGATAATCAAGCTGTCGTCAAAAACACTCATTGCATGAGTCACATCAGAGGACATTATGCAAATGTCTCCTTCATTCAGTCTGATTGGAGTCCCTTCAATTATATTATCGCACGATCCTTTTAGAACATAAATCATTTCAAAGAATGTGTGGCTGTGTCCTCTCATGGGACTGTATCTTTTGTGTTTAATCACACATATGTTTGATTCGAGGTTGTCAAAGAGAAGTATATTTTCTTCTTTAAGACAAAAAGAAAAAGCCGTGGTGTTTTCAACGAGCAAAAGTTCGTTGTGTCTGAAATCCTCGTGTTTTCTAAGAAACTCTTCATAAGTATCCTTATTCTGTTTTGCAAAAAACAATTCCTTGTAAATCTGTTCGACTTCGTCTAATGGTATTAGCCGTTCTAGCAGTTCACCTGGTTTGTACATATAAAACATCCTATTACATTATTTTCTTCATATTTAAATATAATTATATCATCAGACAACAATATTAACAAGTAAAAGTCGCAACAATTCTTACAATCTGCAAATAAATTGAAAAATATAATCTGTAGAAAAGTCAATTTATGATTTTAAGAATATTATTTAAAGTCATTGATAATTAATAGGTTATGATGGATAATTTAACAAGAGGTGATGTTATGAGCGAAAAGCTTAAACGAGTGCTTTTGCTGGTGTTGTTCATAT
>JAAYLF010000155.1 GCA_012522035.1 Clostridiaceae bacterium | reverse complement strand
GTCCACTTTTTGCTTCCATATATCCAAAGATGTCATCCTCAGGGAATTACACCGGGTTTAGCTCTCCCGATATCTTGTTTGACGTTCCTCTCACGCTAAGCCCGATAGCCCGTAGTTCGCTTGGCGGCCAACCGTTTTCTTCGATGGCGGTATTTCTAAGCCATCTCTTCCATGCCTGTGCAGACACATAGGGCACTCTTTTTCCTCCGTCAATCAGTGTCTTTGGTACTGTCACGGTCTTGTCCTCCCCGGGCTCAAGACCGGCCCCATTCAAAAAGCTCCCGTCCGCCTTTATAAGGAATGTCCCAGCAATATGAGTGAATTCTTTCATATTACCTTCTCCTCCCTCCTATTATATTCCCGATATAATTCAGCAAAGGCTAATCTAAGCTGAAACAGCAATTCGGCTACCCTTCTGTTTCCATCTTCATCGGTAGTAAATTCAAGCCATCCATCGTAATCAAGCCGCAATTCTTCGCATTCGTATAATTCCGCAATCCTTGCAAAGGCATCTTTTAGCCTAAACTCGTTGAATCCCTTGAACCTATCCAGTACATCCTTTTTGAATCTTTCTAATCCCCTCCTTAGTCCTCTAGGGTCATCCACGTAATAGTGGAAGTATAGTTCTGCAAAGGCCTTTATTTTCTTATTGGTATGCTTTGATTTAATTTCCAGTTGCAATCCGCTCCCCTCCTTCTTGATTTCAGGTGCGTCACTATTGTATAAATAATACATTATGCTGTTATAAGCTTCTTTATGGTCGGTGAGCAGGTATTTACCATTCCTGTTGAAGAGCTCAATATAGTCGTCATAGCCTTTATGCCCGTCCGAGATAAGTTGGACCATTACCTTTCTTGCCATGCTCTTGTATTCTTCGTCTTTAAATACATCACTTTTCCGTATCCTGGAGATTGCTTTCTTATCTTTGCCCTCAATCATCCTTAGCGCCACATTCCTTGCATATTCCAGCCCTTCTTCGCTTTTCCCCACTACATACCTCTGGTAGTATTCGTAAAGGGCCGGCATCACGCCCTTATACTTGCCCTTGGGATAAAGACCCGGGTAATCCTTGCCATAGTTGATAGCATCAAAAAGCCTGCCTTTTTTGTCTTTTGCTATAAGCCTTATGAATTCATTCCTGAAATCTTGGGACTGCCTAGAGACTTCCCATATAAATTTCAATGGCTTATTTGGAATCTCTATTACGTCGCAATCAGCCCCGGTTCCGAAATTGGAAAAGAGCCATAGATAAATCGCTGCTGTATCAGGCAGGTTTTCAAGTTTTTGTCTCTTTCTAAGCTCAGAAAAAATTTCTAAGAGCTTAGCATATAATTTGGTACTACCCTCTTTTTTGCCCAGTGTTTCCCTGTCGCCAGCAGAGATCCTGGTTTTATTCTCATGGACATTGTCCTTAATGAGTTCGAGCATGATTATCTCAGAAGTGCTTTCAATACAAACAAGTTTCCTTTTTATTAGCATGGTGCTAATGGGTATGTAATGAACCGCGAATAGACATTTAGGACATATGCTAACCGCCCTTGAAGCAGATGGCAACGCTTGCGCATCATTGCCCAGGCTTCCTACCAAAGGAAAAAAGTCACGGCCTAGTATCTTAACTTCTTTTGGTTTATATCCATATTTAGTAATAATGTCGTTCCACACATTATTAATATCAAAGTTATGCTCATCTCCGCATATTTCGCATATAAAGTCACCTTTTGCTTCCTCCATGTTTTCCAAGAATACTTCGAGCAAGTCCCTATACATCTCTTTTCTATGCTTTTTGTATGATTGCTGACCCAGTATCGTATTTCTAGTGAAGACCATTGTGAAACTTTTTACCATATCGTTAGCCGAAACAATATCATAACTGTAAAAGGCCTTTTTCATATCCCCTGTTTCAAGTTCACCTATGCTCTCTTTCTCCGTAAGAGCGGCTATCGCACACAATCCCATATCAACAAAGGGGTTTCCGGTCCTTTTCATAGGTTCTCACCACCTTTCCATTTTTTTATCGCTACCAAAATAGTAAGGCCACTATCAAATATACATTTTGATTTTCAAGTTATTATATCAGGCTTAGTTTTCTGTATTCCTCTTTTGATTGCTCTAATAATTCTTTTGGCTGAGATCTGTTACATTTAAAAATGACTATTCTGTCGAAATGATTAGGCTTGAAAGCAAAACGGTTATGGAATTATTTAGGATATTCTACAATAACCCGATAATTCCTTCATATTTATCCATAAAATAATCAAATAACTACAATAAAAATAAAATTCCGTATAGCAGCGTTTCAATCCCAAGCAATTGTGCGCAATTCATTAAATCGGGAACTTAAAAAATATGTGTCATAAAAAGAATCAGACCGGTCATGGCAAATCCAGAGCTGTTCTATGGCACACC
>JAAYLF010000154.1 GCA_012522035.1 Clostridiaceae bacterium | reverse complement strand
TTCGTTTTCTGTCGTACTACCACTGTACCAGGTTGTCCAGAGCCTTCCATTTGAAGCCTTTTCAATGCCAGGAATACCCTGCCACTGTCTGTTGCCATCAAGATACTCTGCCGTGCCTGGGTATCTTTGAACAGCAGGCGCCTCCAAAGCAATATCCTTGGCTATCTTTGGTGTCTTTTCCGCTTCTATTCTAAGATCATCCACATCAATAGTTGCACCTCTGTTAGAGATTGCAAAGGTCGCTTCCTTATCGGCAATTCTTGCATTGGTTATGTTGTATATAACATTGCCGCCAGCATCTTTCAAAACCGCATTCCTGTATATTCCGTCAACGCTGTTTGAGTATTCGATACTAGCCATGAGCTGGCCTTCCGCATATACCTTTATAGTATTGTTTCTGTCTTCGATTGTCACACTAACAAACTGGTTCAAGGAATTCTTTCCGTTAGGAATATCTACTTCTATGTACTTTCTTCCCAAACCATTGGTATATGGGGCTCCCACCTCTTCCTGGGTCCTAACATTTATTTGAAGCTTTGTTCCCTGGAATTTCAAGTATACTCCTGTTGCACCAACGCCGTAATCATATACACCATCCTTGTAGCCGTCGTTCTCATATTCGTTGATTGTTTTACTACCCGCTACATACGGCGTTTGTGTAGTCCTTACAAAGACAAAACCGCCAGCGGCTCCTGCCTGATTAACCTTGAATTTTCCACTAAAAATCGTTGGAGAATCAAAAACCCTCCGATTTTTCAACAACCTTCCTTCAATCCACTCTAATCTAAGAAACCTGTTACCATTTTCGCTGACAATTGTGCTTTGCAAGCCCCAGCTTTGCATCGTTTCCAAGTTCCATTCGCTTCCTATGCTTCTGGCAGCTTCTTCAAGAGTTGAATACTCAAAATCTTCTTCATACACAAAGCTATTACTGCCCGCCTTTACATCCCTGGGCGTGGTGATGGCGATAATAGCGATTAATGAAGAAACAACTGCCATGCAAAGAATTGACAGCACCGTAAACTTTCTTGTTCTCTTCATGATAATCCTCCCTTGTCCATATTATTTATTTTTCTACTTGTTTTTCTGTATTGTGTAGGTGTCATACCCTCGTATTGCATAAACAACTTTGAAAAATACGCTGCATCCGTATAACCTAAACTGAGTGCAATATCGGTAATTGACAACTCTGTTGTTGCCAGCTGTTTTTTTGAAAGCTGTATACGTCTTGCATTCCTATAGTTCATGATTGTTATCTTGGCTTTTTCCTTGAACAAATGGCACATGTAAAACTTGCTTAGATGAAGAGCCTGTGCCATTTCGTCCAAAGACAGGTCAACACACAAGTTGTTGTTAATGTAAGCAATCATTTTGGGGAACAAATCAACAGGGTTAGCTTCCTCACCCTTTTTGAATATGGATAGTATCTCTCTGATTGTCTTCTCAAGTTCTTTTCTGCTCGTCTTTTTGTCCAGGTTCAAAGCATATTCAATTTTCGCATTCAGGTTCTGTATTGTATCCCAATCAAGGGTCAAACTGCATCGCCCAAAGTCTTCCAGTATGCTGTCAATCATCTTCTCATTAGCAGGAAGCTCCATCACCTGCTTTACATATTCATCCGTTGATAAAAGCAGCTTCTCGCTATATGGGTTTATCATTGGCCCAAGATAAACTCCCAGCTTTGATACAGTTTGCTTAAGCCTGCTGTCTTTACTCACAATCTTGCCTGCAATAATATCTTCTTCAGTTATCTTGGCCATAAGAATCTCTCGGGCATTGTGATAAAGCTCCTCAAGGCCCTTGCAAAACGCTCCCCGTTCTCTATCGTAAATGATGTATATATAACCATTTTTTGCTTCTACTGCATCCGGATAGGATACATTGTCCCTTTCATCAAGCAAAAGCTTCCACTTCCAGGTTTCTCCCTCATCTTCAGAAAGGTATGCAGCAAGATTGCTTCTTTTGCTGGTGCTGTCATGATAAATTAAGAAAATGCTTCCTGAAGACAGCTTTCGAATATAAAAACGTGTACAAGGACCACCAAAACCACTTGGTTCCGCATCCGTCCAGGTCCTGCCGCCATCATAGGAATAGCTCTTGCCAATACCATACAGCGTTCTGATAAACATCATAAGCCTTCCATCACTTAACTCAAGAATCATGTGTTCGTCAAAGCTTCTTTTTTCAACCTTTGGGCCGCCCAGTTTTTCAAATGTGGTCCCGCAATCCGTGGATCTGTAGACAAAAGGAAGTCTTTCTTCTCCTTCACTAACACACCCGTTAATTGCTTGTACATTTCTATCCCAAACAGCAATTGGAAACATTATTTCACCAGTAGACAGAAATGTTGGTTTATTCATCATGACATCCTTGCCTATGATAAAGGGTTTGCTCCAATTCAATATATCTGCATCAGGATTATTGCAAAGGGATGCATAGACGGCATGTTCAGGCATGATGCTCCAGATAAACCACAATCTACCCAGCACATCCATCCATAAAAAAGGATCATAACATCTGCTGGCAGGACCGTTGTATGCAACGGCAACAGGCTCCGACCAGGTATAACCATCATCGTCACTGATTATCAGCAAACAGTAATTACCGAACTCTTCCTTTGTTCCACCACTATAAAAGGTGGCAAAAAGCCTGCCTTTCTCAGATATCTCTATCCCAGGAATTCCCTGCCACAATCTATGTGAAGTATTAAACTGCTGCAACTCTTCTCTATCTGTAATTAACATTATTCCAACTCCTTTTACTGGTTGCCGACTATCATACATTATTTGAAAACAGATGTAAAAACAATAACTATATTGCTGTATTAAAATATAGAAATAATTAGCATCAATTCATTTATCAAACAATAAAAATAATTTTGCAAAATTACTGCAAACAATAATTAGAGATTGGATTAGTGATTATTCATTGTGCTTTATCAGGCAAACTTCTTGCGGAAAAACAAGCAAAGAAAAACATTTACATCGATGACACTCTAGACTCTCTGCCAACCTGCTTTGTTGATCTTTACAAGCAAAATGACTATACTGGACACAACTGTCTATATAAATACACGGCATTTCTCGCTTTGTGTCGTGTTGTTTTAAAGTGATTTGATGTACCATGTTAGTGATAGGAGGCCATGAAGAATGGACCAGAGTAAAATTGGAAGTTTCCTAAAAAAACTTAGGAGAGAGAGAAACTTAACACAGGAAGAACTGGCTGAAAAGCTGAATGTTTCCGGAAGGACAGTTTCTCGGTGGGAAACCGGAGCAAATATGCCAGACATCAGTCTGCTTGTTGAACTTGCGGAGTTTTATGATGTCAGTATCCCTGAAATCATTAACGGAGAAAGGAAGAGCGAGATAATGAACGAAGAGGTTAAAGAAACTGCGCGAAGCTTATCAGATTATGCTGAGGCAATAAACAAAAGATTAAAAATTCGTCTGTTTTGGTTGACAGTTGCTGCCCTGATTGGAACGGCAGCGTTTGCTGTAATCGAGGCATCGGGGTTGAAT
>JAAYLF010000014.1 GCA_012522035.1 Clostridiaceae bacterium | reverse complement strand
GATGTGGGATATCTTGTAGAAACCCCATATTTCTATCCTAATTTGACTGTAAGAGAGAATTTGGAGATTTATCGCAAGTTAAGGGGATTAGATGATAACACATGTGTTGACCGGGTTATTAAGAAATTAAAGTTGGATGGCTATGAATCAATGAAAGCAAAACATTTGTCTTTGGGAAATGCTCAAAGACTTGGTATTGCTAAAGCAATTATTCATAGCCCTAAGATTCTAATTCTTGATGAGCCTACCAACGGACTTGATCCTGCTGGAATTGTTGAAATACGTAGTCTGCTTAAGGAATTGTCTCAGAACTCAAATGTAACCATATTTATATCAAGTCACAAGCTAGAGGAGATTTCCAGGATTGCAACTAATATTGCAATAATACATGAAGGAAAACTAATAAAAAATATTGACGCAAAGCAGCTGCATAGTCAATTGAAAAAAACATTGATTATAGATGGAAGGGATAGAGATTATATGGAAGCTGTTCTTTCCAATAATGGATACATTGTTCATAGAAGTTTTGATTCTTTGCAGATTGTGGATGAGCATGCTGTTAATAATCCAGACAAAGTTGCTGTGGTGCTTGTAAATGCAGGTTGTCCTCCAACGCTTTTGAAGGTCGAAGTTGAAGACTTGGAGATGTATTTTCTTAGAACCATCAGTGAGATTGGAGGAACGTCAAAATGAGAAGGCTGCTGACATGTGTGTTTATAGAATCCAAGAAACTATTTTGCTCAAAGGTGCCCTTGATAACTCTGCTCTCGGTAATGTTGATTCCTTTTGTTGGTGGATTCTTCATGTTTGTTCTTAAAGACCCTGATTTTGCACAAAAGATGGGACTCATATCAACAAAAGTACAGTTTGTAGGTACAGCGGACTGGCCATCATTTTTAAGCCTTATATCCCAAGCTATTGCCATAGGTGGCCTTATTGTGTTTGGGTTTGTAACAAGCTGGGTATTTGGAAGAGAATACTCAGACAGAACAATAAAAGATTTGTTGGCCCTTCCAACGTCTCGGTGTATGATAGTTCTTTCCAAGTTTATTGTTATCTATCTTTGGTGTCTGATTTTATCAGTATTCGTATTTGCGACCAGTCTGATTGTAGGTGTATTGATTTATATACCTGGGCTCTCATTGGAAGTTTTGATTAGTGGAGTGAAGCTTTATATTCTATGTGCAGTGCTAACAATTTTTCTTTCTTCACCTGTTGCTTTGCTTGCAAGTATTGGGAGAGGTTATTTATCATCATTTGGTTTTATGATTTTCACTATTGTTCTTGCACAAATCATTGCAGCAGTAGGATATGGACATCTCTTTCCATGGTCTATTCCAGCTGTTGCAAGCGGTATGACAGGGGATGCTACTATCGATGCTGCAGGGATTCTTGTTGTGATTGTAACGAATGTAATGGGTGTGTTGGGAACAATGCTGTGGTGGAGAAATGCAGACCATGGATAAGTAGTTGTCTGTCTGCCTGGGATACTAGAGGACGAGTATACTGCTTGTACATTTTCTGTAGAATAGTGATATTAACAGGTCAATATTTATTTGGTTGGTGAATATACATGGCAGCAACAAGCACTTCCATTACCGTTATGTATTATAAATAGATTAGAAATCTAAACACCCAAACTAGTGGGTGTTTAGATTTTTAAGATCATTTACCTTGGCAGCAAACGCCTTATAATAAAGATTGCTACAATAAATGGAAGTAGTATTGCAATCAGAACGATGGCCAAGACAACCAGAATTATGGTTAAAAGCATTGTTATCAAGTCGTTGCCGTTATCGCCGTTACCGTTATCACCGTTGCCGTTTGAACTTTGCACACAAATTGGGCCGTTTTTAACATTTGGTGCATCAATAACTGATATAGTGGATGTGGCGATACGGTCAACTAGACCTGAAACATTGGACTCAATGAGGTCAATGTCATATTTGTGTATGCTGTCATCGTTTTCATTTTGAATATACGGTCCACCCTCGTTGTTGGTTATATTCGAATGGATAATGTTTATATTGTTCGTACTGTCTCCTCTCAAAACAATAGTACCTATTCCTGGAGAGTTGGACGTAAGAATACTGTTGTTTATATTAACTGCGCCAAGAGTTCTGATATTTCCCGTTGTCTGACCACTGCGAACGGCATATCCCGTTACATCAAAGTTGCAGCTGTCAATATACAGAATAGGTTCTTCGCCAAAGAAGTTAACCCCACCATCGGAGTTTTGCAAGGTAACATTTTGGATAAAGGCAAAGCCTGACAAAGCTCTTAGCTGAACGAGACTGTGCATGTTGGTAGCGGTGCTGTTCATAATTGACAGGTTCCTCGTACCGCCCGTCGTGCTTCTTACAGCCACAGTCTTGTCATAAATGCCGTTGAAAGTACATCCGTTTACAAAGACATTATGAGTATATGCGTTCCCGACTCTGCCAGGTATTAAATTTAAGTATATGCATTCTGCCGGAGCGCTATCATCTGTAAAATCAAATATGATGTTTTCGATGACAACGGATTCACGACCGTCAATTTGTCCGTTTCCGTCAATTGTAATTGTCTTCGTAACCGTAACTGTTGCACCGGATTGCGGTCTGATATAAACATTCTTATCCGTGTGCTGTAAAATGTTTATCGCTTCAGTTACAGTGCCATTAGCAATTTCTACAAGGAACTCTGTTCCTACAATAAATTCAATATCATCTATAGCATCTTGCACTGAGTCATAGGGAATAGGTGCTCCCCCATCAACTCTAAGTGTAGCAGTTGGCGATTGTGCGGATACCTTGTTAGGTATGATAAATATGCAAGTTAATAATATTAATATAGTAAAAATGTAAAAACATTTTATTTTCATAGAAACCTCCCTATGTATTTAGG
>JAAYLF010000153.1 GCA_012522035.1 Clostridiaceae bacterium | reverse complement strand
CATGTCAAAATGCCCCAAAAAGGTCATCTGAGGCTGCTTTTCTATGTAAACACTTACATCAACACCAGCCTGCCGCTCAAGAGGCAGCATGCCCTCTGCCCCAACGGAGGCATACCAGTCCAAAGCCTCTGTTATATCTCCGTCACTGTCTATGATTACTGGAATGTCACACCCTTTAATTACGGGGATTATTTCTTTGTAATAAGGAGCAAGGAATTTCTCAAACATGTCCTTGGAAATCATGGGCCCTTTGTTGTAGCTCATGTCTTCTGCAAAGGTCATGAAATCAAACCTGAAGGTGTTTCCGATAAACTCAAAGAGCTTTTTAAGCCACAAAAGATAATCCTCACACATTTCATGAAGAAGTTCTTCATTGTCATAGAAACTGTAAAGATGCTCTTCTATTCCAAAAAGCTCTCTAGGATACCAGAAGAATCCCTCAACGGTGCAGAAATGAACATAATCACCTTGCTGCCTGGTTTTTACAAGCCATTCAAAATGCTCCTTGGGCAATATTTTCGTCACATCAGGGAACATGGTAGGCTTTATTCTCTCATAATCTTCCCTCGACTTAACTATGCTCGTTCCATGAGGCACGGCAGCAGGAGTCTTTGCAGTTCTTACATGAAAATATGTCTGAACGCATTTGTCAAGACCAAAATAATCCTGAAGCTCTACATAACCTGCATGCTCCTTGGGAAGGCCTTCCCTTATCCACCTCTCCACCGTAAGATGCCACCATGGAGCCCACTCCATTACCGGCAGCCGGTCAAATTCCTTACCTCTAATCAGATTCCCTATCCTTTCACTTGCAATCATATCTTTTACACCTTCCTAACCTTCCAAATCCCTTTTGCTAAATCCTGCAAATCCAAACGCAATAAGTACAAGGGCAATTGCAGTTATTATCACAAGATTTAAAGGCTCAAAATCTTCCACAGGCAATTTGGGTGTATATCCATATGGAGTAAGCTTCTTTAACCATTTGGGCAGCTTTAATAAATCACCCATATACTCAGTAAAGAAGCAATATCCAAGATAAGCCCAGGCGAATGAGGATGCTTTTGGCAGCCATCCTATGAAAAAGACAGCTATACCGATCATAAGCAGCGAAGATGGCATGAATACAAGCCCGTGCACAAACATTCTTCCTATAGCCAAAGGACTTTCCATTACAGCACTTCCGGTAGACCACAATCCCAAAGTAGCTGCAATCTGAATGACAACTGCAAGAATTATGGCAGAAAACACATAGCACGAAAGATATCGTTTTCTTGACACGGCACTTGCCAGAACATGCTCATTTCTTCCCCTTCTTTCCTCTCCCCTAATCTTGAGCACAAGCTGAAGTACCGGTACAAGTCCCATCATGGCCAGTATGACCTGTATAAAAGCAATGAACCGTTCTGTCATGGAGTAATCAGCATTCTGCGGAAGCATGAGCTTGAACATTTCATTAGTTTCAAAAAATGACTCCAAGTCGCCCAGCACGGAACCGTAAGAGGCACCCAAAACAAAAATTCCTACAAGCCATGCAATCGTGAAGGTTCTTGATATTCTCATCACCAGACCCAAGGGACTTTGCAAAAACCTGGTAGCATGTGTTCTTCCCGGTTTTGCAGCTACGAGACCTGCTCCATGGTCTCTGACGGAATTAAGATAAAGTGCCACAACACCAAACAGAAGAGAAACAAACACCAACAAGACTATAATCAGCCAGTTGTTTTTGTAATACGGATAAGTGCGAAAAGCAATTCCCATAGGCGACAAAAAAGACAAGACTTCGCCGCTTAAGTCCCCTGCCGCACGCACAAGGTAAGATAGAATCAAAAATGCAAAGGAGAAACCTAAAGTCCCCAGATTGGTCTCAAAAATTTGGGCGAACAAAGCAGTAACTGCTGCATAACAAAGTCCTGCCATACCCAGACTAAACCCGTAAACAAGCGAACCATCAAGCCCCATGGTTTGAGGATTCAATGCAAAAAGGCCAACACCTGTCACTAAAGCAATTGTTATATTAATCCCTGTGGCAACAACAAAAGTTGAATAAAGATTTGCCAGCCTTCCTACAGGTTGGGACATGACAACTTCAAGTCTCCCAAGCTCTTCATCCTTTCTTGTATGTCTGGCAACAAACAGAATATTCATAATCGCCACTGCAGTAATGTAGAACAAAAGCATTTCATGGGCAAACATGACATCCTGTGTGTAAGTCTCGCCATAAAGAGGCCCTATCATAGCCACCATGGCAGGATTCTTAAGAGTCTCAGCCATGATGTCCCTCTCTTCCTGTGTAGGGAACATTTCACCAAAAAAAACCGAGAATACAAGAGTCAGGCCAATTACTGAAACAAGCCAGATGAAAAGTCTTACTCTGTCTCGCCGTAATATAAATTGAACAAGTCTGTTTGCATTGTGTATCAGCATCATACCACCTTACCCTTCATTATGGCGCATAAAGAGCTCTTCCAAGGTAATCGGAGTGCTTTCAAGGAGTACAATTTCAAACTTTGCAAGACTTTCCATGACATTGCCAATTGACTCGGATTCAATCTGTACAAGATAGCCTTCATCCTTTTTCGATACGCCAAGCACGCCATCCAACGATTCCAGACCCGTCAGCTCCTGTCTTGTCTCTACATATATATCCGTTCTGGTCAAGTGTCGAAGCTCCTTGAGGGAACCTGACTCAATAATCTTCCCCTGCCGTATAATACCTACCTTGTCACAAAGCTTTTCCACTTCCGAAAGTATGTGGCTGGACAAAAGCACACTCTTTCCTTCTCTTTTTGCATCCATTATGCACTTTTGAAATACTTTCTCCATCAAAGGGTCAAGACCCGACGTCGGTTCGTCAAGAATGTAAAGATCTGCATCGGATGCAAAAGCTGCAACAAGAGCAACCTTCTGACGGTTTCCTTTGGAATAGGTTCTGCACTTTTTGGAAGGATCAAGACCAAACATTTCTATAAGTTCGTCTCTTCTTGTTTTTGAGTTTTTCCCTCTCAGGCTTGTAAACAAATCAATGACTTCTCCACCGGTAAGATTGGACCAAAGATTCACCTCACCCGGCACGTATGCAACGCGTTTATGAATCTCCACTGCATCTTTCCATGAATCCATTCCAAAAATGCTTGCCTTTCCGCTCGTAGCCTTCAAGATACCCAAAAGAATCCTTATGGTGGTCGTCTTGCCTGCACCATTAGGTCCTATGAAACCGTAAATCTCACCGCTTTTTACTTCCAGGTTCACCTTGTCCAGAGCTGTGAAGTTTCCAAACTTCTTCACCAGATCTTCCGTTTTCAATATAACCATAAACATCCCCCTTATTTATAAAATATCGTTTTCAAATCATCAATGTATTCATAAAACTCGTCCCACAAAGGCTCAACATCCATCTCATGGAAATTCACACCTTTCAGCCTTTCCACAAGTTCCATCTCATAGCCGGCCATCATCAGCTTTATATACCTCATTACCTTCTCTTCCGACAAATCACTGCGAAACAATGAAGTGTCCAGATTTTTGAAAAGCTTTGCATATCCAAGCCCGGTTATTTCCTTGATACGACTTTTCAAGTCCGCCGGAAGTTCTTCCATGTCATTGTTCAAATACACATTGGCCATAAAGTTAATGATATATGGTCTTTTTTTGTATGCTTCAAACTTTATCCTGCTTAAACTCTTCCATTTCTCAAGAAAATCCGTTTCATTCTCATCAATTTTGTCCACATATTCCTTCTTTATATACTCAACACCTTCTTCAACAAGATAAATATTCAAATCCTTTTTGCTGTTGAAATAAAAGAAAAGCATTCCCTTTCCAATCCCTGCTTCCTTCACAATCCTGTTGGTTGAGGCATTCTCATACGTATTTATTGAAAACTCATTGTATGCAGCTTCCAGTATCCTCTCTTTCTTATCAGGATTCAGTTTTAAAAACTTGTCCAACAACTTCCACCTCCATATATCGACCACTATGGTCTAGTATGCTTCCATAGACCACAGTGGTCAATAGTTTTTAAATAAAAATTCTTCAAAAACAAAAAATAAATGGTATAATAATTGGAATATGAATAAAGGAGGGGGAAGAGTGTTCTTCTTTGATGGTTCATTTGGCACATACTACAGACAAATAACAAAACTGGATACACCACCGGAACTTGCAAATACAAACAATCCGGACCTTGTGTTCAAAATCCACAAAGAGTACGTAAATGCAGGCTGCAGTGCAATAACCACCAACACCTTTTGCGCAAACTCGCTAACCTTTTCAACAAAAGAGGAAATTGAAGACTGCATAAGAAAAGGATATGAAATCGCCAGGAAAGCTGCAGATGGCAGTGCTTTGGTGTTTGCCAACATTGGATATATTTACGACAATTCAAAGGATGTCTTTGCCAGTCCACAAGAGGAATATCTGTTTATCGCAGATGTTTTCCTTGAATGCGGAGCTCAAAACTTTCTGTTTGAAACCTTTGCAGAGTACGAAGCTGCAAAACCCGCGATGAAATATATTAGACAGAACAATAAAGATGCAACAATATATATCACCTTTGCCGTTTCACCAGACGGCCTTACAAGCAAAGGATTAAACTACACTGAGTTGATTAAACATGTTTCCAAGGACAATCTGGCAGACGGCACGGGCCTAAACTGCATATGCGGACCTGCCCACATAAAGCAATTAATGGCCCAGTTAATGCAAAAGGAAAACATAAGCATAAAACTCATTGCCATGCCCAACTCCGGATACCCCTCAAGAGTTGACAACATGTATTTTTACGACAACAACACAAACTACTTTGCAAAAATCATGGCGGAAATTGCAGATCTGGGGGTATTAGTCCTTGGAGGGTGCTGCGGAACAAGTCCTGTTCACATAGAAAAAATGATTGATTATGTAGCAAACAGAAAAGCATCCCTTGCTAACAGGGACGATGTCAGCGTAAGAAGAGATATTGAAAAGGAAGAAGTTAGAAGAAGTACCTTCTCACAAAAGCTCAAAAAAGAAAAAAAGCCCATAGCAGTGGAACTGGATCCACCCCTGGGAACGGATATTGAATTTTTAGTATCTTCTGCTATTGAGCTTAAAAAACATGGAGCTGATGTACTTACCTTTGCAGACTCCCCTCTTGCAAGAACAAGAGCCTGCAGCTTCATTACAGCATCCAGAGTAAAAAGGGAAGCAGACATCGATGTAATGCCTCACATGACCTGCAGGGACAAAAACAATATAGGCATATCCTCAACTCTTTTGGGAGGCGCCATTGACGGAATAGGAAATGTGCTCTTAATAACTGGAGATCCGGCAAGCCACGGGACTAAAGGAGTGTTTTCGTTCAACTCCTACAATCTTATCGAATACGTAAGCAGGATGAACAGTGAATACTTCAAGTCCACCCCCTATTTCATAGGAGCCGCCCTTAACACAAGCGCTCCAAACTTCAAAAACGTACTTGCAAGAGCCAGAAAAAAGGAACAGATGGGCGCAAACTTCTTCATGACCCAGCCCATTTATTCACAAGAGAACATAAACAACCTGAAGGAAGCCAAAAATACCCTTGACTCTTACATCCTTGCAGGAATCCTGCCCTTTGCCAGCTATAAGAATGCCCTTTTTTTGAACAACGAGGTTTCAGGCATAGAAATACCAAAAGAGGTTTTGGATTCTCTCGAGGGAAAATCAAGCGAGGAAGTAAAGGAAATCTCCATCTCATATGCACTGGACATTATCAACCAGGTTTATGACATATGTGATGGTCTGTATATTATGATACCGCTGAAAAGAACAGACATAGTGATCGAAATACTGGAGAAAACAAAAAACAGGAGGACAAAATGATAATAATTGGAGAAACCTTGAACAGTTCAATTCCATCCATAAAGACTGCCATGGAGTCAAGAAACAAGGAAGAAATATTGAAAGTTATCAAACATCAGGCAGATAACAATGCTGACTTTCTGGATGTAAATACAGCCTTGTTGTCAAATGAAGAAGATACAATGAAATGGATAATAGAGATGATTATGGAGAATACGGATGTGGGCATCATGCTTGATTCGCCCAATCCGGAAGTTGTAAAAGCATGTATCAAGAACATTAATGGCAGAAAGGTCATTATCAACTCTGTTACACTGGCAGACAGACATGAATATATAGACATTGCCCTTGAATACAATGCAGGAGTTGTCGCCCTTCCTATCGACAGGAGAATGCCCGACACCCTGGAGAAAAGATATGAAAACATAGACAAGCTGGTTGAACTTCTAACTGCAAGAGGCATAAAAAAAGAATCAATATACATGGACATACTGGTTGAGTCGCTGGCTGTAAATTCAAACAGTGCCAATGAATCCATTAATACATTGATCTATGTGAAGGAAAAACACAAAGGGGTAAAAACCACTTGCGGCCTTTCAAATATCTCCTTCGGGCTTCCCAAAAGAGCACTGGTTAACAGCGCCTTTCTAACAATTGCAGTAGCCAACGGACTGGATTCTGCAATCATTAACAACACATCCCGCACAATGATGGATACTCTCCACGCCGCATTGGCAGTAACCGGTCAAGATGAATATTGTCTTGAATATATTCAATATGTAAGAAACATTGAACAATCCTAAAGAGTGCTTCTGTTCTGCCTTACCTCATTGAGATTCTTTTCAAGCTGGGCTTCCAGCCTTGCCAGCATGTCGTCTACATACTCTCTTCCACCAAGGCGGATTTCTCTGGCCTGCTTCTTGGCATCCTCAAGCATGGTCTTTGCCTGCTCGGTTGCCATTCTTGTAATCTGGTGCTGGTCAATAAGTTCCATCTGTTTGTGTTTTGCTTCATTAACAATTATCTCCGCTTCCTCATTGGCCATACGCAGCTTTTCATCCGCCATCGCTTCTGCCTGTTTCAATGTCTCCCTGGCTTCCCTCTGGGCATCCCTGACAAGCATTTCGGCTTCCTGATTTGCTTCCCGCAAGGTCTTGTCAGCTTCGGCTCTGGCCTCGCCAATGATTGAATCCCTCTCCTTCAACAGGTACTGCGCCTGTTTGATGTCATTTGGAAGAGAATCCTTTATAGCTGTAATAATAGCCATAATCTCATCGAAATCCACTACCCTTTTATTCCCTATTAGAGCCTTTTTGCTTTGATTTATGTAAGCTTCCAGCTCTGCCAACAACTTTACACAGCCAATTTTCATTTCATGTCTCCTCCTGCATTTTGAATCTATGCTGCATCATACTGGTTATATCCTCCACCACTTCATCGGGGACCAGCCCTTTTATGTCTCCACCGTGCTTTGCCAGCTCCTTGACAATGCTGGAGCTTAAAAATGAGTTCTGTATGTCAGACATTAAAAATATTGTTTCAATATCGTTGTCAATATGCTTGTTGAGCATTGCCATTTGCAGCTCATATTCATAATCGGAAACAGCCCTCAACCCCTTTACTATGGTTGAAGCACCATTCTCCTTTACAAAATCAACCAAAAGGCCGTTAAACATCTTCACCTCAACATTGGGAAGATCCTTTATGCACTTGTCTATCAGTGCAACCCTTTCTTCCTTTGTGAAAATCGGATTTTTGAAATTATTGTTCAGCACCCCAACAATAAGCTTGTCAAAAAGCCTGGATGCCCTTTTAATAATATCCAAATGTCCATTGGTCACAGGATCAAAACTTCCTGGATAAACGCCAATTCTACCCAATTTGCTCATTAATCATCAAACCTTTCTTGTAAACAATGTTAGTGATGTTTTTCCATAATGTTTTGTCTTGTTCTTTTCAAAACAGCCTATGCTCTCATCCAATTCATCGTTTTTTGCGTGTTCAGCCAAAACAATGCACCCATCATTGCATATGTCATGTTCAGTCATGACCTCAAGACAATTTTTAATCATTTCCTTCCCATAGGGAGGGTCCAAAAGTATTATGTCGGCCTTTACATCCATCCTGTGCAAAAGCTGAATGAACCTGGAATAATCAAGATTGTGGACGGATGCCCTGTCATCAAAACCGGTAGTCCTGAGGTTTTCCTTAACGACTCTGCAGCACTGCCTTGACATGTCGTTGAAATGCGCATACTCTGCCCCCCTGCTCAAAGCTTCTATGCCAAGACTTCCGTTTCCAGCAAAAACGTCTACCACAGTCGCCTCATCAATCCATGGCAAGAGTATGGAAAACATTGCCTCCTTAACTCTGTCAAGAGTTGGCCGTGTATCATCCGAATCAATTGTTTTCAATTTTCGGCCTTTGGCAGCACCTGCAATAACTCTTACCATAATACCTCCATGACAATTATTCATTAAGGGCCATTGGCCCTTAATGAATAATACAACACGGTATTGTCTTTTGTCAATTATTTGTATACTCCCATGTCATGTACCGCCTGATACATGGCAATCACGTTCTCAGGTGGTGTATTGTCCTGTATTGCATGGGTCGGAGAGAAGAAATATCCGCCATGGGGCATCATGATATCTAATATTTCCTTGACATTCCTTCGGACATCCTCAACACTGCCGTACGCAAGAGGTCCGGCAGTTGACATGAAACCATGGTACGAAAGTCTTTTTCCAAAAGTATTTATGAGATACTCGGGAGACATGTTGACCGCTTCCGGTTGAAGAGTGTCCACGCAATCCACTCCCATTTCAATAAAATCCTCATAGACCCAACTGGACGAGCCGCATGTATGTACCCTAACATATTTTCCATAGGATTTTGCCAGGTCAATATATTCCTTATGGAAAGGTTTCAATACTCTTCTGTATGTTTCAAGAGAAATCATCGGACCTCTTTGTGTACCCAGGTCTTCTCCTATCCACACAAAATCTATATCATCTCCACCCATGTCCAGAAGCCTCTCAAGGATACCCAGCTCCATGTCGCATCTTCTGCGTATGTACATCATGGTTGCCTCGTCTTCCATATATAGGT
>JAAYLF010000152.1 GCA_012522035.1 Clostridiaceae bacterium | reverse complement strand
GTTTGTGTTAAATTTTCAAGGTGCAAACGTGTCAAGTCTTATACTTTTGACACCCTAATCATAATATCAAATCAGAAGAAAAAAATAAAGATGGTTTGATAAAAATTAATAAAAATGCATTCAATGCATTAATGTTTTGCATAATCATAACCTGCATGTTAAAGAAACTGGCGTAAACTGTTTGACATGATTTTGTTGAAAATGTATAATTGCTCCAGTAAAAAACGATTGTAAGGAGTTGTTGCAGGTGGTATTGCGCCTGATGTCTTTTAATATTCAGCACTGCAGGGATTACGTCATGGCAAAGGAACATGGGGGAGATCCCATAAACTTTGATTTGATGGCGGATGCAATAAAGTCGCAGGAGCCGGACATTGTGGTTCTAAACGAGGTTAGGAATTTGGGTCCTTGTCCTTCATACAAAAACCAGACTAAAATATTGGCTAAAAAGGCAGGTTTCCAATACTACAAGTTTGGAGAGGCAATAAGGTTTGGTGGGCTTTTGCCCTATGGAAATGCCATTTTGTCGAAGTATCCCATTGGAGAATTCCGCGTGGTACGCATCCCGGATCCAATTGTAAAGGATGAAGATGTATATTATGAATCAAGATCTGTTATCAAATGCAGAATAGATATCGGAAAACACAGAATACATGTTTTGGGTACTCATATCGGGCTTGCAAACAGTGAAAAAATCAATGCCGTAAACACACTGGCAGAACTGATTGACTCAACAGACTTACCATGCGTGTTATTGGGAGATTTCAACATGACGCCCGAGGATGACAAGTTGAGACCAATTCATGAGAGAATGATAGACACTGCAAGGTACTTTGAAGAACCAAAACTGACCTTTCCCTCCGATGAACCAAGAATAAAGATAGACTATATTTTTGTCTCAAAAGACTTGAAAGTTTTGAATGCAGATGTCCCTGATATCATTGCCTCCGACCACAAAATGGTGATTTGCGATGTAGAGTTGTGAGTTAACCGACAAAAACGAAGTTTTTGTTGATAAATCACTCGTTTTGTTGTAAAATGTATGCGAGGTGAAAAAGATGTACGAATGGACAGCGATATATAGAGAAACGTATGAAGCAGAGGAAGAAGACATTATTGACAAGGAGCATTTGCATCCCAACATGCATCAGATTGTCTTTGTAACCGAGGGTGAGATGGAGCTGAGTGCAAAGGGAAAGGACTACCATGCCAAAAAAGGTTCCATCTCCTTTATCAGCAACATTGAAATGCACTGTGTAAAAGTAAAAGCTTTTCCCTACTAACGATACATAGTCAACATGGATGAATCCTTTATTCAGAACATACAGATGGGCAAGGAACTTACAAGCATTCTTAACTTAAGAACAGAGAATTTTGAGCATTGTGTCAATGTTGTGGAAATAATGGACGAGCTTGATTGTTTTTTCAGCAAGCTTGCAAAGGAAAGCATGAACAGGAAAGACAAGAATGTTCCATACATATACGAGACTGCATCTTCACTGCTCATGCTTGTTCTGATTACCTTGTTCCGGGCAAAACCTGAAGCTTTCCCAATGCCTACGAAGGATATGGACTCAATAATATACAAGGTCAAGGAATACATAGATAATAATTATACGGAAGAAATAACTGTAAACAGTTTGTCAGAACAATTCTTTATAAGTCAGTCCTATCTTAGTCAGAATTTCAAGCAGCTGACCGGTTATAGTCCTAAGAAGTACATAATGCTTTGCAGGATAGCTGCAGCAAGATCGCTTTTGTACAAGACTGATATGCCAATAAACGATATTGCCATGTACGTAGGTTTTAACGACACCAGCAATTTCATAAGATACTTTAAAAAAGAAACGGGTGAAACACCGTTTCAGTTTAGAAAGTCTCTTAAAGCTTTGGCATCTTCCAAGAATTGATGGTCTGAATCATTTTTTACGAACTCCATTAGCGCATAATGGGTTCTGTCCGACATGCTCTTAACCTTTTTGAATATGTCAATCCAATAATCCCCGCCAGAAGACATGGGCAGTCTGTGGATTCTTCCGTCTATCACCTTCCAGTTGAAAACATGCAAGTTCATGAGATAAGGATTAAGTTTCTCAAGATACTCATATACATCCTCCATTGGCATTGATGCATAAGGTTGGAAGTATGCATAAGCTTTGGAGTCTTTTCCGCTGCTTGTTGCAATTTTCTTAACGTTTTCAAGAAGCTCCATGTATGAAGAAAGAGTATCCGTCAGTGTGCCTCCGTGGCATTCATAGGATACCGTCATACCTTCCTTTTTCGCCTCTTCAACAATAACAAAGGATTCTTCTTCAATTCTTTTTCTTGTATCGCTGTCGGTCAGTTCGCTTCCTTTTACACCTGCCCAAACCCTGATATTTTGAGCAGACAAGGCTTTTGCTGTTTCAAGTACAGGTTTGAAAGAACTCATAAATTGGTCGCCATATGCTCCTACTCTGTAATATGAGCCGTAGGAACAGCATGCAAGACCGGCCTTTTGGGTCTTTTCTGCAACAACTTTTGCATTTTCCAAGTCGTTGGGAGGAACATGTATGTCTCCTCCCCATTCAATGGCTTCCAAATCAGCCCTCTTTGCAATCTCTATAACTTCCTCAACATTCTTGTTTCTAAAAGTAACTGAAACCAGTCCAAGTTTAATCATTCTTCACCTCACGCCATAATTGCAAATCTTTCTTTATCAACTTCCCATTCAAGATTGTCGCCACTTAAGAATTTTTCCAGTTCTGACAGCATGTAGTCTCCCATTCTAGTACATTCCCGGCCAACAGAGCCTGCTACATGGGGAGTAAGAATCACGTTGGGAAGATCAAACAATGGAGAATCCTCCTTTGGAGGTTCAGGATGGGTAACATCCAGGCATGCATACAAGTCAGGACGCCTTTTTAGAACCTCAATCATTTCATTTTCCTTTATTATTGCACCCCTGGAAGTGTTTATAAATGTGGAGGAAGGTTTCATCATTTCAAAATGTCTTCCTTCAATTATTCCCACTGTTTCAGGCAGCAGGGGAGTGTGCAGTGAAACCACATCGCCTTGGCTGAAAACTTCATCCAAAGTACACATTCTGACATCCAGACCCATTTTGTCTGCCTGCTCCTGGGTTACAAACGGGTCGTATGCAACTATGTCAAGGTCAAAAGGTTTGAGAAGCTGTGCCACCATTTTGCCTATCATGCCAAGCGAGATAATGCCTACGGTGCTTTTGTATGTGCCGTAGACTATCCTTTTTACACCATCGTTTTCAATTCCTCTTTTTCTGTTTCGTTTGAAACTGTCCATGTAATACCAGCCCAGTTTCAAACTGTATAATACTTGTGCCACAGTAAAGTGGGCAACAGGTACGGCATTTGCTCCCCAGGCACTGCAAATTCTTACACCTCTATTCCAAAAGGCATCAGAGACAACACTCTTTAGCGAACCTGCTCCGTACAAAACAAGCTTCAAATTTTTAAAAACATCCAAAAGCTCTTTGTCAAATTTAGGGCATGACCAGGTGGAAAAAACTATATCAACATCCGCATAAGCTTTTTTGTTTGCAAGGATTTTCTCCCTGTTTGCCCATCCTGCGGACATGTCAACAAGGGCAGCTATTTTTCCCTGTGTTTCTTTTGAATATACCCTGTCGATAACGCCTGCATTTTCAGTCAAATAAATTCCCTTCACGATAATCCCTCCATACATTTTCAAACCAGGTGTCATGCTCCGGTATGGGGCGCACATTCTCCCAGTAGCTTTTTGCATTTCCGTTTATGTAACTTGTTACAAGTACTCTGTCCATATAGGTCTTTTCATAACCTTGATTGTCTACAACAAGGTAGGAGCCTCTGCTGGTTCCTCCATCTTCTATGTAAGCTATCATCGCACTGATATAGCAGATCTGGCTGATCAGATTGTAATATGTATAGAAGAACATGTTTAAATCAGCTTTTCTGCCACTTGCTTTTTCAACCACCATAGAAAGATCTTCCTTGGCTTCATTTAAAGCATCATAGAGCAAATCAAGCTTTCTAATGGCTCCTGCTTTTTCGCTCATCCTCTTTTTCAGCTTTATGTCAAGCTCATATACATTTAAGCACTTTTCCTTCTGCGTAAGGAATTCATTGCAAAGAATAACGGTTTCCTTTACGGATTCCAAAAGCTCATCCATTGCCTTGTTAACGTAGCCTTCCACATCTTTTATTCTTCTCTTCGCATTTATATATTCTGCGCATCTTACGCTTCCTGTTTGTGTTGAATTAAGAGCCGATCCTCCCGGTCTGTATACACCATAAATACCAGCAGCTTCACCAATGGGGAAGATGCCTTTAACATTGCTCTGCCAATAAATATCTACCTTAAGTCCTCCGTTGTTATGCTGTGCGCAGACCGCAATCTCAAGCTTTTCCTTTTCCAGGTCTATTCCGTTGTTCTTGTACAAATCATAAGCTTCAGGATTAATCATTTTTAAACGGTGAAGTGGAGACATTTTTGCATCTTCTTCAGTTATTCCGCATTTTTGCAAATATTCCTTGCCTTCAGGTCCAATTATTGCAAACCAGTCATCACATATATTGGTTGTATAATCAAGCCAGACTCGTCTGTTTTTCTTGTATATTTCTTCGTAAACCAGCAAATCTATGTTCGAAGAGCCTTCGTTTTCCAGTTTCTTTGCATCAAAAGGCCACTGATATCCTTTTAGAAAAACTGCATCCACGGCTTTTTGTCTGGTGGAAAAGTGTTCAAACAAAAAGTCTTTAGGATCATTGCCCTCCTGATCTGTTGACACATATCTGGGGACCACCTGTTGATAAGTACCAGACAAATTCCATCTGAACTTGGTAGAAGCAATTCCGTACTGCCACTCAGTTAAGTTGACTCCGTCACACCCTGCATCAAAGGCCACGCCGGCTGCACCCACCTGGCTAGGAGGAAAAACGGAATCCCTGTACATGCCAGCAGGACCTCCTGTAGCAAGAACAATGTTGGGACTGAATACAATATTGAAACCGTCTTTTGAAAGAGACACAAGCCCGTAAGCTTCATTGTCCTTTACCAATAGTTTCACAAGCTGCATGTCGTCCAGCACTGGTATGCCCTTTGATTTAACCGATCTTTCAAGAGCTTCAGTCATGTATTTGGATGTAAGGGGGCCGGCAGAAGTGGCTCTTGAGGAAGAGTCGTGGTCAGTCTGATATCCCACATACATTCCATATTTGTCATGAGGGAAGGGGACGCCAAGACCGACAAGCTTGTAGAAGTTTCTTAATGACAAGGCAGCTTCAATAAGGGCGTGGTCTCCATGAATACCTCCGCCCTTGAACAAATCCTTTGCCATGTCATAAATAGAGTCTTTTTCTTTTGATTGGGATAGTTTGTAGAAGGTCTGCTTGTCGGAACCTGTGTTTCTTGAAGTCCCGGATTTGATACCGTCTGAGATCACAATTATGTCTTTAACTCCAAGATTCCATAGAGTGTCAGCACAATTAAAGCCCGCACAACCAGTTCCTACGATTACCGCATCACAGTAAACGCAGGGAATGGTTTCATCCTGAATTGTAATAGAAGCAAACTTAATCATAGCCTTTTTATGTGAAAACCTCCATCAATATCTACTACTGTTCCTGTTGAATAGGGAAACAAACCAAGAGCAAAAGCAAGAACCGCCTTTGCTACGTCTTCAGGTTTTCCCCAGCGTTTGATTGGCAGGATTCCTCTGTTGAAAATTAGATCGTCATACTTTTCCTTGACAGTGGAAGTCATGTCAGACTCAATAATTCCAGGTCTGATCTCATAAACATTGATTCCGTATGATGCAAGTCTGTCGGCAAAAAGCTTGGTTATCATTGATACTCCCGCTTTTGATATGCAATATTCGCCACGGTTCACACTGCTGGTATCAGAAGAAATTGAACCAATATTCACAATCATGCCGGGCTCTTTCCCTTTTTCCACCTGCTCTATCATTTTGTTTGCCACCAGCTGTGTAAGGAAGAAAGTTCCTTTGAGATTTACTCCAAGGACAAAGTCCATACTTTCTTCGGTTATTTTCAATATGTCGTTCCTTTCTTTTGGTGCGACCCCTGCATTGTTTACAAGCAAATCAATGCCGCTTTCATTCTGCATGACTGTGTTGACAATATTTATCCTGTCTTTTTCATTATGTATGTTTGCACATATATATTTGCAGTTCTTGTTATTCTTTTTGAAGGTGCTGAATTCAGGATAGTCGTCTTCCTTTTCACGAGTTCCCACTGCATATACAACAAAAGAGTTTTTTACAAGCAATTTGACAATGCCAAATCCTATACCTCGAGTACCCCCGGTTACTACAGCCACCTTAGCCATTTTGTCTTACCTCCCTTAATATTGGAAGATATACTTCCTGATCTCTTACAGGACAGCCGGCAACTCTTCCTGCCCGCATGATTTTTGTACAAAGGCTGCAGGAAAGGCATACTTTATGAGGAAACATTCTGTTGTGATTTGTTATGTCATTTGCAAAGTCGGGATAGGCTAGTGCGACCCTTCCCATTCCCATAATATCCGTCCTGTTGTTTGCAATTTCCCAGGCAGCAATATGAGGGGCAAATTGTCTGAACCAGCTGTATCCTGTTCCCACCACAATCAAGTCAGGGTATTCTTGTTTGACATGGGCTGAACCTTCGAGGAGTCTGTTAAGGCTGACCAAAGGATGTTCAGGTGGAGTGTATCCACCGGCGTTGTATGGCCTGTTGATATGGGGATTGTGGTAGGGATTGCCCATGGTAACATTGATAACCTTCATGCCCATATCTTTAAGTATTCCAATCAGTTTTATTGGTTCGGTCAAATCCATCTTGTTAATACTGCCGCCCCAGCCCGGATTGGTTTCCGTCTTTTCGTATGAATCAAAAAGATTTAACCTTGTTGTGACTATAAAGTTGTCTCCGCATGCCTCTTTTACCTTTTTGAATGAGTGTGCAAGAAGCTTTATTCGGTTTTCAAAAAATCCTCCATATTTTCCCTCTCTTTCGTATGCAGAAAGAAGTTCTCCGAGAAGGTAACCGTGACATGCCTTGATATCAACGCCGTCAAAACCTGCTTCTTTCAGCAAAAGAGCTGTTTTGACAAACATGTCGGGCAGGGTGTCGAGGTATTCATCGGTTGCATATGTAAAGACGTTTTCAGGCATACCGGAGCTTTCCCTTAATTCCACATTGTCATATGCGCATATGGGGGAAGCAACTCCATTTGGTTTTGAATATCTTCCTGAGTGTGTAAGCTGTGCTATCAATACCTGTTTTTTGCTGCTGACTTCACTGCGTGTCTTCCTTATTTCATCTACAAACTTTTTAAATTCTTCCTTGTTTTGCTCGGTTATGTACAACTGTCTTGGGTTTGCCCTCGACTCTTCACAAATTGCAATGGCTTCAAACCAAATAAGTCCTGCTCCGCCTCTTGCGTATCTTTTATACCTTCTCAAGGAAAGTTCCGATGGAGAGCCGTCAAAATTTCCATCACAGCCCTCCAGAGGATGAATTGCCATACGATTTGGTGAAGTATAGCCATCCCCCAAATCCACTTCCTCCTTGAGTATTGAAATATCATCCTGGTATCCCAAAGGCAGATTAAAATCCTTTATATAAGTTAAGAGGCTGTTTTTATCGTACATAAAATATTTGAATTTCTGCAATTATAATCCTCCTAAAATTCTGTTTCACATAAATTCTATCACAACCAATAATATTTAAATACGAATTATCATTTTAAAAATATGAATTATTGCCAAATACTTTTTTTATTGCTTCCAAATACCCGTATCCGTACAAATCATCCGGCTGAAGATAGCTGGTTTCAGTCCATTCGTTCCAACTGTTTATGGTAATGAGGGGTGGCTGGTTTGGATGATTGTCAGCATATTCCTTTGCCATTCTAAAGGCTTTTTCCACATTCTCAGGGGTGTTGTTTTTTACTATTCCTGGTCTGAATTCCTTGAACCTGGGATTGTTGTCCCAGCCAACGGAGATGTGGGGAAAATACGGGATTTTGCACGTGGAAAGTGACTCCCATTCCTTTTTTACATCCTCAAGAATCTCAAGATAGTCCCGGTCAATATTGGTAAAATGGACAAACTGATAATGGCTCATGCTGTCAAAGCCCAGTGCTTCTATAATTTCAGCGGGTTTCATTGTCCTTTGCCCATCCACGCCAGAAACATTCTTTACATTCTGGGACCACATGGTAAGTTGAAGATGCAGTCCCTTCAATCCTCTTTTTACACACTCGTTTCTAAACCAGTCTATGGCATTTCTCGCATGTTCAAGACCACCAAGACCTCTTATCAGGTTCTCTATATCATAGATCATAAAGACTGGTTTTTCATCGATAGTGTAGTAGTTTGGACGTTTGAAGTATTTTTCTATAACTCTTGATGCTACGGTTTCAAAAACACTTCTTGAGACAGCTCCGTCCCAAATTATGTTGTCAAGGTCGTGCGACAGCCTTTTGTCCCACACATTGTTTACGCTGTGGTTTGCCCACATTAGATAAAACTTCATTTTATGATTGTTTTTTGCCTTAAGAAAGCCGTCGTTCAGGCAGTTTTCCAAAAATGGCCTGTTATCATACCAATACCAGTCATATATGAATACATTGACACCATGGTCAACTGCACATTCTATCTGCATTTCCATCACATAAGGGTCTGCTTCATTCACATAACCCCAGCGCGGCCTTCTAGGCCAGGTGTGTCCTTCAAATCTCTTTTCCGCATCCCTTACAGACTGCCATTCTCCCATGCCTTCAGGCCAAAACATTCTGGTTCTAGGTTCGTCTCCGGTATATGCTGGCCAAATATAGGCGGCAATATCGTATTTTTTGCTCATTTTTCATCAGCTCCGATTTGCATATTTTATCATGTTCACACTAATTATAAATTATATACAACAAGGGAAACAAATTCAATACCATATAACAGTCTGTCCATATGTTGTGCTTGAATAAAGATGAATATAATGCTACAATTAAGTTGAACAGAGTATTGAAAATGCCCGGTTTGTGTAGTAAACGAATTAGTTTTTGTAATAAATCAACAGGAGTTTTTTGGAGGTAGTATTCAAATGAATCGTATAAGAGCACCTTTTTCATCGCACTCATTCCCTGTGGGTCCGTTAGGATTGATAGGAATGGAGAGCTGCCAAGATCTAGCCCGAAAAGTTGACGAATGGTTAATTGCGATGAGGGAGGAGGAAACCAATCAGACTGTATCTTCGTTTCTCATTAAGAATAGATGCCCAAGATTCGGAAACGGAGAAGCAAAGGGTATCATTGATGAATCAATCAGGGGAAAGGACCTTTATATTCTCATAGACGTAGGCAACTATGGCTGCACATATAATATTATGGGCAGGGAAAATGTGAAGTCTCCAGACGACCACTTTATGGATCTGAAAAGAATAATATCCGCAATTGGAGGCAAGGCCAAGAGAATAAACATAATTATGCCTTTCCTGTACGGTGGAAGACAGCACAGGAGGGTAATCAGAGAATCTCTAGACTGTGCTCTGGCACTGCATGAACTTCAAAATCTTGGTATAAGCAACATTATTACATTCGACGCTCATGACTCAAGAGTCCAGAATGCCATACCAAATATCAGCTTTGAGAACATTCTCCCATATTACCAGTTCACCAAAGCCCTGCTTATAGCGGAGCCCGACATAAAGATAGACTAGGAAAACTTGATGATTGTAAGCCCCGACGAAGGTGGCATACACAGAAATCTGTACTATTCATCCATATTTGGAATCAACCTGGGCATCTTTATCAAGAGAAGGGATTATTCCACAATGGTTAACGGCAGGAACCCGATAGTCGCTCATGAGTTTATCGGGGACGATGTTGAAGGCAAGGATATTCTGGTTGTGGACGACATGATTTCGTCAGGAGATTCGCTGCTTGACATTGCATATGAACTCAAAAGAAGAAAAGCAAGAAAGATTTACTGTGCAGTAACTTTCGCCCTGTTTACCGATGGAATAGACTTGTTCAACAAGGCTTATGAGGATGGAGCAATAAACCGGGTGTTTGCCACCAACCTGACGTACAGAAGACCTGAGCTTAAGAATGCTGAATGGTTTGTTGAGGTTGACATGTCAAAGTATATTGCCAAACTGATTGATGCGCTCAACTATGACGAATCGCTGGGTGTGCTTGTAAATCCTGCACAGAGAATCATCAATCTTTTGGAGAAGCATGCAAAAGGAGAGCCAATAGTTTAGTATATTAGTTCATCCATGATTACTTTGCGCGGATTTGTGATGAAAAGGCTTTCGGCTGTATCAGGTCCGAAGTTTTCCTCAACAACCTGATAAGCTTTGGCAATATCCACACCTCCCACAAAGGAAACAAGACCGTCTTTGATCATTTCAAAGACGGTTTTTTTTGCATGTTTTCCATTTCTACCGGTTATATCTTCCGATTTCAGCATATGCAACATACCCAAAGGAGTATTGTCTTTGCCGTTTTCCTCCTTTTTCAGGTTATGAAGCTGTACCATTACAATGCCAAACCTGCCCATCTCTGAAATCAGTTCCTGAAGAAAGGAAGGTTGTTTATGCAGCTGAACAAGCAGATACCTGGAAGATGCAAGAGTATACTCCCTGTCAAGAATCTTTTTCAGTACATCCGGTGCATCCGGTATAAAAAAATCACAGTTAAAAAGATAGCCGGGAAGAATTCTTGTATTAAGTTCCTGACTCTCTGCAAATTCTGCAAGGATATGGATAGTGTCTTTAATATTATCACTTTTCCCATAGGTATATTCCTGTGCTGCAATTACATGAGAGCACACTAGCTGCTTTTTAAAATCCAGAAAAATCCTAGCTCTGCTTCCTTTAAACGGGCAGTACAGATTAACCACATGATTCACCCCTTGAAAAAACAGCCCACATTTCGTGGACTGTGTTTCTACTCTTTGATGATCTCATAAACATTCTTTATGCTGTCAAATACATAATCCGGCTTGACATCCGATGTCTCCAGCAGTTCTTTTGTAGTTTCACCGGTAAGAACACAAATTGACATTACTCCTGCGTTTATGGCGCACATTACATCCGTATTCAAACGATCGCCAATAACTGCAATTTCCTCCTTGCTGCAGTTTTCCTTCTCCATAACCATTTCAATGATCAATGGGTTGGGTTTGCCCGCTATCATGGAAGGTCTTCTGCCTGTGGCAGCGGCAATCAATTCCATGAAAGAACCTGCGTCCGGTATTGAACGGCCCACACCCACAGGGCATACCATGTCCGGATGGGTTGCCACATAAGCCACACCATCATTTATATAATCGCAGGCAATTCTAAGTTTCTCATATGTCAGGGTTGTGTCAAATCCCATAACCACATAATCGGGTCTTTTGGCTTCTTCGGTATAGTAATCCTTTACAAGTTCAAAACCGCTTTCCACCAAGTAGTTTTCAAGAGAAGGAGTGCCAAGCAAAAAGATTTTCCCTCCCTCTTTTTCTTTCTTCAAATTGTGCACAAGTGCATTTGCAGATGTGCAAAAGTCGTCTTCGGTAGTTTCAATGTTCAAAGACTTAAGTTTTTCAATGTACTGTGCTACAGCTTTTTATGAGTTGTTGGTTATATATATGGCCCTTTTGTTTTGCTTTTTAAGTTCATTCAAGAAATCCATCGTTCCGTCAATCAGTGTTGTGTCCAGATATATTGTCCCGTCCATATCAAGTAAAAAGTACTTTATGTTTTTGATCTTGTGCATTTTAGCAGTTTATCTCCTTTGCAATATTTTTTAGTCTTTTCATTACATCGTTGCCGCCTCTTCCAAAGTAGTCATGCAGCAATTTATACTCTTCATACAGCTTTGTGTATGTTTTTGCGTTTTCAGGATTTGGTTTGTATACAAAGTCATCAACTTTACCCATATTGCCAATTGCCTCATAAACGTCGTCATATCCACCCAACTCGCTGCCTGCTGCCACAGATGCATATATCGCAGAACCTAAAGCCGAAGCATAGGATGTATGCACAACGGATATGGGCATGTTCGTCACATCTGACAAAATCTGCATTATTAATGGGTCCTTCTTGGCAATGCCTCCAGCTGCCACAATTTCTGTTATTGGTATTCCGCTTGTCTTGAAGTTGTCGATTATTGTTTTTGTTCCAAAGGCGGTGGCTTCTATCAATGCCCTGTAAATTTCCTCCGGTTTTGTTCTTAAAGTCATTCCAACCATAAGACCTGAAAGGTCAGCATCTACAAGAACACTTCTGTTTCCATTCCACCAGTCAAGAGCAACAAGCCCGCTTTCTCCTGCTTTCAATTGGGATGCTTTCTGCCTCATGTATGCATAAATGTCCATTCCATGATTTTTGGCTTCTTCATAGTATTTATATGGTACATTGTTTTCTATGAACCAGGCGAAGTGGTCTCCGACACCGCATTGGCCGGCTTCATAACCGTAAAAGCCTGGGAGTATTCCGTCCTCCACAACACCACAGATTCCGGGGATGGGCATTTCATCAGAATGGAGAACTTTATGTACATAGGATGTACCAAGGATGAGAAGCATTTTGCCAGGACCTGTAATTCTTCCTGCTGTCAGACACGCATAACCGTCAATGTTTGCCATGGACACAGGAGATCCTGCCTATAAGGATGTCTATGCCGCTCCTCTTTCGGTCAGGGTTCCTGCCCTGGTATAGGAAGGGTATACAGGAAGACCAAACTTGGTTTCATATATATTCTCAAGTCTTGGGTCAAGCTGCCTTAAAAACTCCTTGCTTGGATAGCCTTCTCTTTTGTTCCACAGCCCCTTGTAACCTGCACAGCAGGCATTGGCCTTTGCTTCCCCGCACATAAGCCAGGTAAGCCAGTCGCCCGCCTCTATAAAATAGTCCATTTTCTCAAAAATTTCCGGCGCTTCATCCATTACTTCCATTAGCTTTGGAAGAGCCCATTCAGACGATATTTTTCCTCCATAACGAATCAGCCAGTTTTCGTCTCTCTCATTGGCAAGATCGTTTATTCTGTTGGCTTTGTCCTGGGCTGCATGGTGTTTCCACAGCTTTACATAGCTGTGTTCGTTGGACATGAACTCAGGCAGGAAGCAAAGTGGAGTGCCGTCTTTGAAAACGGGAAGAATCGTGCAGGCTGTAAAGTCAATACCTATACCGATGATATCCTCTTTTGACACTTCTCCAATTTTCAGAACCTTTGGCACGACTCTTGACAACGCATCCAGATAATCCTGAGGATGCTGAAGAGCCCAGTCAATGTCCAGCCTCTTTCCATTTGGAAGTTTTTCATCCATGACTCCGTGAGGATACTTGTACTCACAGCTGGCTATTTCTTCTCCAGTCTTTGCATGTACCAGCAAAGCTCTAGCAGAAAGCGTACCGAAATCTATACCAATAACATTTTTAGCCATAATATTATCCTTTCTTGAAATTGATAATACAGTATTATTGTACACTAAAATACAATTAATTTAAATAGCCCGGATGAGTTTGTTAAACACAGGGTCATTTGAATTTTTAAATGCAAAGATACAGTTGCATTTACTTCTTCCGAAGATGCAAATACTCACATTCTAACAACTTATGGCTAGAGTTGCATTTACTTTTTCCTAATACCAAATGCCTTTATGGGTACCGGAGGGTACCCATAAAAATTGCGTTTACTTTTTCCTAATTATGTGCAATTATTTCCTTGTTGCCTGTCC
>JAAYLF010000013.1 GCA_012522035.1 Clostridiaceae bacterium | reverse complement strand
GGGTTACCTTTATAATATGGCTGAGATGCTGGACGAGGAAAACCCTTATAATGGTGGACTGGTTCGAGATGCTTTTGAAGAGACAGATTTATCATTGATTCTCAACAATTCAGGTGGAAAATACTATCCCTACCTTCCCTTTGACAAACTTGGGTTTGCACTGTACTACAACAAGGATATTTTGGATGCGGAAGGAATCACACCTCCCACAACCTTAGACGAGCTTGCAGCAGCATGTGAGAAGTTGATAGCAGCAGGATATGAGACACCGCTTGCCAGCGGACGTGACTCAGGACATCTGGTTAATTTTATCGCGGACGCCCGTTATCGTCAAAGAGAGTATGATTTCCTCGTGCAGCCGGGCGATGCAATCTGGGATGAAAGTACAATGTCGGCCAACGTTAATTTTAAGTTTGATGAGAGCGATCTATTGTGTGATTTAAACACCATAATGTCTACAGAAAGATTGCTGCAATATGTCGCCAAAAACGGAATTGTGACGGAAGATAATATTAAGATTTTTGAAGAATTCTACAAGATTGCTCAATACTTCCCGAGTAACTGGTACGGTGCAGACAGCACGCAGGCTATCACCGACTTTGAAACACAGACCTCTCCCCTTCTGTATCAGGCAAGCTACAATGCGGGATTGATTTACAGCGATATCAAGCAGCTTCCAAAAAATCAGCAGTTTGAGTGGGAACTGTTCAGCTGACCGGATTTGGTAAGACGCCGGAGGGATTTAGTGAGACTTTGCGTGGATTCTGGGATTTTGGCAACCGAATGAGTATCGTTTATACCGATGACGAAGACCATCTTGAAAGGATAAAAGATTTCTATAAATTCTGGTATTCAAAAGATGGTGCAATCATGTGTTATGAAGAAACGCTGAACAACGGAAACTTTGTGCAGGGTCCATGTGTCATCAAGGGAGTAGAGCTCAGTCCGGAACTGGAAATGCTTCTGGCAGGTTTTGAGACAGCTCCGGCTAAAGACTTTAGCAAATTACTGGTTGCAGGTATCACCAGTGCGGACACACCTCTGGATATTGATATTATGACTCGATTTACCAGTGGAAAAATCGATGCTGAAACGTTTTTGAAGGAGCGTACAGCAGTGAGTGAGGCCAGTCTGGCGGATCAGATAGCAAGGTCTGGATACGATCTGGATCCCACAACTAAAGATACACCGGCAAAATAAAAATCATCAGGTATTTTGATATACGGTAAAGTATTTTGGTAAACAAGGGCATAAAATGAATACTGCATTTTATGCTTATGCCCTTGTTTTGTTGGAGACAAGAGAAAAAGTATAGATTGGAGTGATTATATTGGAGAAGACATCTTTTTCGAATAAAATCCTACCATATTTGTTTTTGGCGCCTGCAATCATCGGTTTGGGAATTTTCTCCTATATTGCCATGGGGAAAGCCATTTTTAATGCGTTTACAGACAAACAGTGGGGCATGGCGACACATTTTGTCGGTCTTGAGAATTTTATCAAAGCCTTTCAGGATAAGATGTTTTTGGAATCATTTAAAAATCAAGTTATCATTTCGGTAAGCAAGGTTTTCAGTTCGGTCTTCTTTCCATTGCTTGCGGCAGAGTTGGTGTTTTTTATCAAAAACAAGAGAATTGGAGGTTTAGTCAGGATAGCTTTTGTTGTTCCCATGTTGGTGCCTAGAATTGTTATCACTCTTGTCTGGAAGTACCTGTATAATCCTAATTATGGTTTTAATAATATACTGGATGCGATTGGTCTGAACGCCTTGACAAGAAACTGGTTAAACGATGGAGAAACAGCATTGTTTGCTATCATTTTTACTGGATTTCCGTTTATTGCAGGTCTTTATTTTTTGATGATGCATACAGGTCTGAATATGTTGGGGAGGGAGCTTTATGAAGCGGCAATCATTGATGGTGCTACTTCCAGCCAGGTAGTGTGGAATATCCACATTCCCAATATGATGCCATATGTCAAGACAATTGTCACACTGTCGTTGATTGGGAGTCTTGCCAGTTTTGGCGATATTGCGGCTATGACAGGAGGGGGGCCGGGATATGCAACCATGATACCGGCACTGCAAATGTATAATGTTGCATTTGGGGATTTAAAATTCGGATATGCATCTGCTCTGGGTGTGATAACAATGATTGTAATTGTTATTTTAACAGTTGTCATGAGAAAAATGTTGTCAAATAAGGAGGATAAAAATGCATAGAAAAATCACAATAGGTTTTGTGTTGAGCAAACTATTACTTGCTTTCCTTCTCATTATGACCTTCTTGCCAATCTTAACAATGTTCAATATGTCTTTGAAATCTACGGTTCTCATACGAACGAATTTCTGGTCATTGCCTACTTCTATCTACTGGACAAATTATGAAAAAGCCTTTAAATTTGTTTTTCGACCAGTGCTTAATTCGCTGTTGATCTGTATGATATCCCTAGTGGGTATTATAATTTTGGTGGCGTTAGCAGGATATGCCTTTGGGAAAATGCAATTTAAAGGTAAAAAGATCATTTATTCAATGGTAATCTGCGTTATGATGATTCCTTACACTCTGCTCATTATACCAAATTATGAGATTGTTGAGACAATGAAGCTTCTCAATACATACTGGGCTCTGATTTTGCCGTATGTATTTGGGCAGCAGGTTTTTGGCATTGTCTTGGCAGAAACTTTCTACAGCAGCCTTCCGAATGAGCTGTTTGAGGCTGCGAAAATTGACGGTGCCAGTGAATTTCAAAAGTTTTCACTGATTGCGCTACCCCTTTCCAAGCCGATTTTGATTACGGTTGGAATCACTGCATTCAATTCCATGTACAATGATTATATCTGGCCGACGATTGTATTGAGCAGCGGAGATGAATTTAAAACCTTTTGCCAAGTTGTATTCAATAATGCGGCGGGTAAGGGAACCAATGACCTTGGATTG
>JAAYLF010000151.1 GCA_012522035.1 Clostridiaceae bacterium | reverse complement strand
CCTCTGAAACACCTGCATTTACTCTGAATGCGCCTAGCAATACTACTCCCACAAGACCGCCCTGAAGAAGAAAGTTCATGGCAGGCTTTATTGTATTCAGAACCATGTTTGCCTTGTTCTCATCATTCATTACCTGTTTGTTAACCTTGTCAAACCTTTCTTTTTCATATCCGGACTTTGACAATGCTTTAATAACCCGTACGCCGGTAATGTTCTCCCTAAGCACCCTAATCATATCCTCCGTGGATTCCTGCACAGCTTTAAACAGGACAATTCCCTTGGAAGATATAATGTATGTAATAATTACAAGAAATACAAGAACAAGCACTAAAACAAGAGTAAGCACAGGATTAAGAGTTAATGTGACCATAAGGCCTCCAATTAATAAAATTGGTGCCCTTATGCCAATTCTCTGCATCATGCCAACCATTCGGTGCACATTGTATGTATGCGAGGTCATTCTCGATATCAAGGATGGAATGGTGAACTTATCCACATAATCATTCGAAAGATACATGATTTTAGTAAAGAGATCATGCCTGATCCTTTGAGTTGTGTGCCTTGCCACCAAAGAAGCCATTCTGTTGGCTATAATATTTGTAAGCATGGCAATAATGGAGCAGACCACCATAAGTCCGCCCCAGGCAAGTATTTCCTTAAGATTCTCTTTGGCTATTACATTATCTATGATATATGCCAATATCCATGGCAGCAACAAGTCCATTATGGTTCCAGTAAATTTGATCAGAAATCCAATCGACATTCTGAAATAATATGGTTTTAAATATCTAAAAACAGTGCGCATATCACAAGGCTTCAAAAAGAAGACCTTCCAAAATCACCGTCCTTTCAGTTCAGTATTTCCTCCAAACAAACTCATTTATTATCTTGGAATATCCCTGTATTATCTTTACCACCTTGATGGAAACATTGTCATCTTCGTAATCCAGTGGCTCTGCGAAAACATCTCCACTTTCCCAGATTCCCCTTACAAGCTCTATGGACTGAAGGACATCCTTTTCAGTAATTCCACCAATTACGATACTTCCTTTGTCAACCACTTCCGGTCTTTCAGTGGAAGTCCTAATAAGTACTGCAGGAAACTTGAGCATTGAAGATTCCTCCGACAAGGTTCCACTGTCTGAAAGCACACAGAAAGACTCTTTTTGGAGCTTGTTGTAGTCAAAGAATCCAAAAGGTCTCAGCTGTTTTACAAGGGGATGGAACTTGAACCCTCTTTTTTCTATCATCTTCTGACTTCTTGGGTGAATGGAATAAACAACAGGCATGTTGTAAGTTTCTGCCACCTTGTTTATTGCATTCATCAGTGAGAAAAAGTGCTCCTCATTATCTATATTCTCTTCCCTGTGGGCAGAGACCACAAAATATCTGTTTTTCTCCAAAGACAACTCCTCAAGAACACTGCTTTTTTCAATCTTCTCCAAGTTCTTGACGATTACTTCCTTCATGGGTGAGCCGGTTACAAATATGTGTTCTTTTCTTATGCCCTCACTCAACAAATATCTTCTGCTGTGCTCCGTATATGGAAGGTTAATATCGCTTATGTGGTCGACGATTTTCCTGTTTATTTCCTCCGGAACATTCTGGTCGAAACAGCGGTTGCCGGCCTCCATGTGGAAAATGGGTATCTTGAGCCTCTTTGCAGGAATTGCGCTTAGAGCAGAATTGGTATCTCCCAGTATCAAGAGGGCTTCGGGCTTTTCCTTTTCAAGGACTTCATACGCTTTTGCAATAATATTGCCTATGGTTTCACCCAGATTATTGCCTGCTGCATTTAGATAATAATCAGGTTCTCTTAATCCCAAGTCTTCGAAAAACACCTGGTTCAAAGTATAATCCCAGTTCTGTCCTGTATGAACAAGTATGTGATTGAAATATTTGTCACAAGCCTTTATGCATTCCGACAACCTAATAATCTCCGGTCTTGTTCCAATTATTGTCATTACCTTCAGCTTTTTCATATTCTCTCTCCTACACCTCTTCATAATATGTATCCGGTCTGTCCGGGTCAAAACACTCATTCGCCCACATTATTGTCACCAGATCCGTCTCTCCCACATTCTCAATCGAATGGGTGTATCCAGGCGGTATGTCTACAACCCTTAGTTCCTTGTCCGTAACACGCACCTCTATAATATCCTCTTCCCCAACTTTTCTGAACCTGATTACAGCCTCTCCGCTGACAACCAGGAATTTCTCATTCTTGGTGTGATGCCAGTGATTTCCCTTCACAATGCCTGGCTTTGATACATTCACCGAAACCTGTCCCCTGTCAGGAGTTTTAAGGAACTCGGTAAAGGATCCTCTGTGATCTTCATTCATCTTAAGAGGATAACTAAAATCATCTTCCTTGAGATAGCTTAGATATGTACTGTAGAGTTTCCTGCACAATTCATCGTCCATGTTGGGAACAAAAAGATTCTTCCTTGATTCCTTGAAGGATTGTATAAGCATTGCAATTTCACCCAATGCTCGGCTATATGTTATGGGTACATAACAAAATCCATCTCCCTTTATATTCGCCCTTCCCTCTATGGCATTTATGAATTCATCCACCACATCGTCAATGTAGGCAAGATTCATGACATAATTAGGATCATTTACAGTTATGGGCAAATCCCTCGCAATATTATGACAGAAGGTTGCAATAACGCTGTTGTAGTTGGGTCTGCAGAACTTTCCGAACAGGTTTGGAAGCCTGTACACAAATACTTCTGCGTTATTTCTTCTACCATAATCAAAAATGACCTGTTCCGCATTCCTCTTGCTTTTTCCGTACGCATTGTCCTTTTCTGCGTGAATGGATGACGAGAAGAGTATGCTTGTCCTTTTGGCATGCTGCTCAAGCAGATCGATTATCCGGCTTGTAAAGCCGTGATTGCCTGTTTCAAATTCCTTCTCATCCTTGGGCCTGTTCACGCCTGCCAAATGGACAACAAAGTCAGCCTGCATGATAAATTCCTCAAGCAAGCTTTCTTTCGTATCCACATCATATTCCATTACTTCATACTTGCCACTGTTTTTCAGAGAAAGACATAAATTCTTTCCTACGAAACCTTTTGCTCCAGTAATCAGAATCTTTTTCAAAAAACCGCCACCTTTTCAAAAAACACTACTTAAATATATTAACGCAGCGATTCCTTCAAGTCAACAAATATGTCAAAAAGACTCTCAAAAAACCTGTCTTTCGTAAAATGATCAAGGTAATATTTTCTTCCGTTATGTCCTTTTTCCTTAAAAGTTTCAAAATCCAGCATGATTTGAGCCATGATGGAAGCCAGGCCTTCATAATCGCTTCCCCTTGTACACAAACCACAATCCGCTTCATTTATAACTTCCATGGCAGATCCGTCTATTGCTCCAGCAATGGGTTTGCCCACACTTAAATAACTCTGGGCTTTTCCAGGCAGTGTCATGCTTATGAAATCTCCTCCACGCATTGTCAGGAGAAAACAGTCAGCCATTTCGTAAAACCTCTTCATTTCAGAAAGAGGATGTCTTCCATGAAAAACCACGCGATTAACAACATCCAGTTCTTTTGTCAGATTCCTGCAGTTTTCCAGATTCATTCCGTCCCCGACAATATGGACCTTGTACTCCTTGCCCTGATTCAAATTATTGTCTTCAATATGTTTGACGGCTTTGATTATGCACTCAATATCCTGTACGGAACCAATATTTCCTGCAAACAAAAAATCAACAACACCGTTTTCAATATATTTGCCTGCAATACTCTTGTACAAGTCTTCTGCATACTGGGGCAGATAAACAATCCTTTCATCATCCACTCCAATTACTTTGGTTAGATACTCCCTGAAAGGCTTTGATGAAATAAGTACAAGGTCGCATTTTCTGTACAGTTTCCTGCTCAAAGCCATGGCACATCGAAAATAAAGAGAACTCTCTTTTATGTCCCAGGCTTTCAAGACCTCGGGCCATATATCCATGCAGTAAAGAACCACAGGTTTTTTAACTCTCTTTCCCAGCGACAAGGCAGGTATGGCCTGCAGAATGGGGGTTATCTGATTTACGAATATGACATCGCAGGAAGGTTTTTTGCAGAACTTTGTATAGAAATAACCATTGAATGCAAACGAGGAGTAGGTAAGAATCCTGAAAAAAGCGCCTGTTCTTCTTGAAACGGTAGATACTCTGACAACCTTTGCTCCATCAACTGTTTCCTTTCTCCTTCTAAAAAACCTGTACTCCTTCCTGACAGTACCGGTCTCGTAATCAGGAAGACCTGCCAGGGTGGTTACATTGTGACCTCTTTGAACAAACTCCCTTACCATATCGTTTATCTTGAAGTTGTCAGGATAATAATATTCTGAAACAACATAAATATCCATCTACCGTTTCTCATCTCCTTTGTTGAATCCTTCAGTGCTCTCCGGTTTGAAAAGTATCTTTATGGTTGTCAGCATAAGTTTAAGATCCAGAAGAAGCGAGTAGTTTTCAATGTATATAAGGTCGAGCCTCAATTTGTCGTAGGGGCTTGTGTTGTACTTGCCCAGGACCTGGGCATATCCTGTAAGTCCGCCCTTAACCTTCAGCCTGTATCTGAACTCAGGAATCTGCTCGCTGTACATATCCACATGCTCAACCCTCTCCGGCCTTGGTCCCACAACACTCATGTCACCTTTCAGGATATTGAACAGCTGGGGAAGCTCGTCCATGCGAATCTTTCTAATGACCTTTCCAACCGGGGTAATTCTCGGGTCGTTGTCCTCAGCCGGGATTACCTCACCGTCTTTTTCAGCATCCACAATCATGCTCCTGAACTTTAGTATGTTGAACACCTTTCCATCCTTGGTGTATCTTTTCTGTTTGAACAAAACAGGACCTTTGTCATGCATTTTTATTGCTATGGCAATTACTATCATTACAGGCGAGAACAGTATGATCAGCAAAAGGGACAAAACTATGTCCATCAGCCTTTTAATAATTCTCTGTCCCAATGTAAGACCTTTGTTGCTGCAGTAATATATGGGAGAATCAAACAGCTCAAGCCTTGACGCCCCTCTTATCATCAAATCCGACAGTTTGGGAGAGATGTATACACTGATGTCGTTTTCAAAACAATACTTAAGAATGTTCTCCCTCAAAGGTTCTTTTTCACTTACTAAAGCCACCATGCCGCATTCTTCTATTGCCTTTTTGACTGCTTCAAAATCCTCATTTGAGCTAATGGCCACTTTCAGATTGAATTTGTCCTTCCTCAGGTTGAGCTTTTCCTCAATCTCATTAAGTATAAAGGCATCATCATATATTAAGGCAATGTCCCTTGGCGGATACATTTTCTTGTACACAGCATCCGCAATGTACGCCCATATGATGATTATAACAATGTCCACCAGAGTAAGCACAACAATAGGCAGTGCTTTTGATAGCACAAGAGACCTTTCCATCAGGCTTATTTGCAGATAAGTAATGGCATTTACAAACAAAATTGAGATTATCTGCGAATTGATTACATCAAGCCTTTTTAGCTGTCCTATCTGATATCCCCCGTACAGGCTCGTAAAGGTATAAAGAAGTATTGCATACACGCCCAGTACAGTAAAGTTGCCACCAAAAGGAAATGGCGTGGACAGCTTTTCTGAAAACCATGCAAAACCGTATGCAAGAGTAAGAAGGGTCAGGTTTACGAATGTAAACAAACCCTCCACAACACCGTACATGTTGTCCATATGCTTTTTACCATTTCCCTTTTTCATGCTATCCCCTACCCAGTGCTTTCAAAACTCTGTCCGGTACATTGGTAATTATACCCGTTGGCTCCATTTCTATAGCTTTCTTTATATCTTCAGGACTGTCAACAGTCCACACATTGCATCCAATACCATGTCTCCTGCACTCATCCACGATAGCCTTGTTCACACAGGATAATGCAGGATGAATGAAATCTGCGTTGCTTGCTCTTACCATTGCCACCGTCTCTTCCGGACTCAAAACATGTCCGTATAGAAGAGAAGTTCTAAGTTTTGGGAACAACTCCTTCAGTTCCTTGAGGATGTTGTGATCAAAACTTGAAATCATGGATTTCTCAAGACGCTTGTATGAAACAATGGTGTCATAAAGAATCGTGAAAGCCTTTTTTCTGTCTTGCGGATTGAAAGGCGTCTTCAACTCGATGTTGATGACATCCATATCCTTCACGGTCTCCATGAATTCTTCCAACAAAGGAATTTTCGTTCCTTCATATTCTTTCCCAAACTTTACTCCGTAATCAAACCTGTTCAAATACTCGTATGTATTTTCTGAAATCTTGCCTGTTCCAGTTGAGGTTCTTGCAATCTCGTCATCATGACAAACGACATATCTGTAATCAGTAGTCAGATGAATATCATTCTCAACACCGTCCGCCTTCATTCTGACAGCCAGTTCAAAAGCAGGCAATGTGTTTTCAGGAGCATATGCAGAAGCTCCCCTGTGTGCCTGTACCTGTATCATGGATTAGCCCTCCTGTGCTTTTCTCTTTCTTATTACACTACCCGGAGCAGCAAAAAACGGAACCCTTAATCTTGTCACCATCATGGCCTTTGCTGCCCTGTCAATTGCATTTTTTTCTTCATCGTACATTTCATGAATTGTTTCCTTGAATATTCCGTCCGCAGGAGTTACAAATTCCAGTGTATCTCCCTTGTTGAAATCCCCCCTCAAATGAAACATGATTTCGTACATATTATCTGATATTTTATCGCACTTTTCAATAGTACCTATAAACTGAGTGTCACGAATATATGAGGCGCTGGCATAAACCTGGCTGCCCCTCTCCCCTAGATAGAATCCTGTGGAGTAATCCCTGTGGCTCACACTGGAGAGTTCCTCAAGAAGCTCCTTGTGAAGATCCATTTTGTTCTTGTAACCCAAAGGATCCTTGTAGTATTCGTCAATCGCTATCCTGTATGCCCTTACAACCACAGCGGTATAGAACTCGCTTTTCATCCTTCCTTCAATCTTCAGGGATGATATTCCACTTTCTATCATCTTGTCTATATGCTCAACCATGCACAAGTCCTTTGAGTTGAATATGAACGTACCATGCTCGGTTTCCTCAACAGGCATGTATTCTCCTGGTCTTTTTTCTTCAACCAGACTGTACTTCCAACGGCATGGCTGGGCGCAGTCTCCCCTGTTGGAAGACCTGTCCGCAAGAAAATCGCTAATCAAGCATCTTCCCGAGTAAGCCATGCACATGCTTCCATGTACGAATGCTTCCAGCTCACAGTCAATACCGTCTTTTAACAAAGCTGAATTTATCTTCCCAATCTCTGACAGAGTAAGCTCCCTTGCCAGATTCACTCTGGCAGCACCATTTTTTGCCCAGAACTTTACTGTTTGCGAATTAAGATTGTTTGCCTGCGTGCTTACATGTATTTCAAGCCCAGGAATCTCTTCCCTAACCAGATTGAAAAAGCCAATATCACTGATTATGACGGCATGTACCCCTATTTCATAAAGCTTTCTTGCATATTCAAGCATCTGGGACATGTCGTCATCTCTAGGAAGTATGTTCACCGTTACATATATCTTCTTGTTCAGCCCATTTGCCATTTCCACGGCTTCCTTCATTTCTTCCAGCGTGAAATTGTCAGCCTTTGCCCTTAAACCAAACTGGCTTCCTCCCATGTAGCAGGCATCGGCACCGAACAAAAATGCGGTTTTCAGTTTTGTCATATTGCCTGCAGGTGCAAGCAACTCAACTTTTTTCATCTTGATCTCCTTCTATTTAATCCTTGCAGATATCGCTATTCCATCCCCTGTTTCCAAAATACTGGTTACAAATCTGTCATCCGATGTAAGTCTTTCAAGGAAACTGCGGAGATTTGCCACAATGGTTCTGTGTTTTCTATCCACAAACTTTGGTTCATCATATATTTTCCCATGGTAGGATATGTTGTCGCAAAGCAATACCCCACCAACCTTTAGCAGCCTCAGTATATCGTCATATACATCGATGTACCTGCTTTTGGCTCCATCGAGGAAAATCATGTCGTACTTTGCATCAAGGCATGCAAACACATCCAGCATGTCTCCTGCAATAACATGAATCCTGTCTTCTAGTTTTGCCCTCTTTATATTCTCCCGGGCAACCACCACAAGATCAGGATCAATTTCAACAGTGTCAATAGTGCAGTCCGGGCCGGATGACTCTGCCATCAGGATTGAAGAGTAGCCAATGGCAGTACCCGCCTCAAGTATCCTGCATGGCTTCAACATGTGGATTATCACCTTGAGGAGACTTGCCATGTCCTCCCTTACTATTGGTATGTGTTTTTTTATTGCCTCATCATATATCTCATTCAAACAGTCCGATCTGTCTGTTATCAGTCCAATCAAATAATCGTTCATCCGCTGTTCTTCGCCTTCAAATGTTCTTCGTATGTTCTTGAGAATATGTGTCCTCCGGAACCGTCTTTCCTCAAAACGAAGTAGTAGTAGTCATGCTGCTCTGGTTTCAAAGCAGCTTCTATGGCAGCAAGACCAGGATTGCAAATCGGTCCTGGAGGAAGCCCTTTTACAACATATGTGTTGTATGGATCCTGAATTCTTTCGTGTTCTTCTGTTATGTCTCCCTCCAGAGTCTCATTATATATCTTCTTATACGCATACCTTACAGTCGCACAGGACTGGAGATATGCCATGTCGGGATCCGAGCTCTTCATTCTGTTGTGAAATACCCCGGACACGGTTTTTCTCTCAGATGGGAGTTTTACTTCCTTCTCAATAATGGACGCCAGCTTGATGATATCATCCACTGAATACCCAAGATTTGCAGCCATGTCATAGTATGCTGGCTTGAATACCTCGTTGAACCTGTTTAGCATCTTGTATATTACCGAGTTTACATTTGCATCCACGTCAAACTCGTATGTGTCAGGGAATAAATATCCGTCAAGTCTGTAATCCCTTCCATTGGCATCTGGTATGAAGGGATACGAAGACAAGTCGATGGTCTGCACCGCTTTCAGGAAATCTTGAGCACTACACACTCCATTTGCCTCCAGTCTCTGGGCTATCTGTTCTGTGGTAAACCCTTCCGGGAATGTCACCTTTACACTTTCAGGATAGCTTGTGAGAATTATCATAATCTCATCATAGCTCAATCCTTTGCTCAATGTGTAGGTTCCTGCCTTGTATCTTCCGTCATAGCCGTTGAACTTTGACAAAAAGCGGTACACTTGCGTGTTTTTAATAAGGCCCATTTCCTTGAGATTGTTGGCAATATCCTTTGTTGTTGCTCCTCTTTCTATCTTGAACTTGACCTCGGTATCGGGATCAATATATATGTTTTCTATGCTTGTTGGATTGTTGTATTTGTCAACAAGATAGGTGTAGGACAAAAAGCTTGAGAAAAACACCACACAAACACAGAATACGACAAACAGAAGCAGGTATGGCAGATTGCTTCTGTTTTTTACTTTTATTTTATGTGAAACTTTTTTTATCTTTACCTTTTGTCTTTTTTCGCTTGTCGCTGTTCTGGGTATTCTTGTTTGTTTCACTGCAGTGGAGGCAGGCACTGTTGACTGAGCCTTTCTTGCAGCACCTGGTTTTCTAATACCCTTTGTTTGCGGCAATACGCCTTTTGTGTTGGCTCTTTGAGATCCAAGCTTGTTGTCAGGCATATTCTTTTTCACCTCTATACATCAGCTCTTGCAAATCTCTTTGCAAAATATCTTTTTCGTGTGTATCATACCCATCAAAGATACGATTCATTATACCATTCCCCATAATATCGGTCAAGAATTCCCACAATCAGGGGATTTTCACACATAAGAGAAATATAAAAAGTCTGTACAAATTATACAAATAATGTTATCATAATGTGAAAGGTTCAATATAAGTGCAAGGAGTTGGCAACATGGGGGAAAAAAAGAGAATTACTGTAACTATTAACGGTAGAAATTACACACTACGTCATGACGAAACAGACGAATACGTGCATAGAATCGTCCAATATTTGAATAATAAGATTGCGGACGTTTCCCGGAGCGGACTGCAGCTTGGCGAACACATTGCGCTTGTTATGGCAGCCATAAACATTACGGATGAGCTTTTTAAAACCCAGAAGAACTTCAATACGCTTAAGAACGAAATAAAGCGCATGATGGATGAGTACGACAAGCTGAAACTTGAGAAACAGGAGCTGGAAAAGCAGTACATGCAGCTTTCCGAGGAATACGACGAAGTCAACAAAAAACTACTTATTAAGCAGATTGAATTCAACGAATACAGAAAATCTGTTGAGGGAAGATGAAGAGAATAGAATTGTTGTCCCCTGCTGGTAATTTCGAAAGCCTTAAGTTCGCAGTACAAAACGGCGCGGACGCCGTTTATCTTGGACTTAACAAATTTAGTGCAAGGGCATCCAGTGAAAACTTTGACATTGAAAAACTTAAACAGGCAATATCATACGCACATCTTAGAGGTGTGCTTGTTTATGTAGCCATAAATACACTTCTTGATGACAAGGATCTGGAAAATGCCATTGAGCTTGCAAGAATGGCAGACAAGCTGCATACGGACGCATTCATCGTCCAGGATCTTGGTTTTGCCCGAATGCTGAAAGATCATGTAAAGGCTCCATTGCACGCCAGTACCCAGATGACGGTATACAATGAAGAAGGAGCAAGGCTCCTTAAGAATTTGGGTTTTTCAAGATGCATTCTTTCAAGAGAACTCTCTCTTGATGAAATAGCAAGTATCTGCTCAAAAAATATAATGGAAATGGAAGTATTCTGCCACGGTGCAATCTGCATAAGCTAATCCGGCCAGTGCCTGCTAAGCAGTGCTCTTGGAGGAAGAAGCGGCAACAAGGGACAGTGTGCACAGCCCTGCAGGTTGATGTACTCAATTCAAAGAAACGACAAGGAGTTATCCAAAAGAGCCCATAGAATAAGTCCTGGGGATTTAATGACACTTCGCTATCTTGAGCAGCTTGTCAGCACAGGCATAACATCCTTGAAAATTGAAGGACGATTGAAAAGCCCCCAGTATACAGGCATTGTAACAGCAAAATACAGAAAAGCATTGGATATAATACAAAACAACAAGGATGAAGAATACCCTGCTCAAAAAGACATTGAAGACCTCTCTGTGATTTTTTCCAGAGGAAAGTTTACTTCATACCATCATTTCGAAAAGATGCCGTTTACCGATATAACATTTGACTCGTCAGGACATATAGGGCTTGAATGCGGCGAGATTTTAAAGGTGAAAACTTTCAGGTCAACCAAAAGCAATTCTCCAGACATATTTGAGCTGCAGGTAAAGCTTTCAGCCCCAGTCAGTAAAGGAGATGGTATTGCCATAGAAAATACTGAAGATGGAGGAAAAATAAATTCAATAAAAACAGAAAACAAGGAAACAACACTGTCTGCGGATTCAGGTGAAACTGTCACACTGAACCTTGCAGGCAGATTGAAAAACAACGTCCGCCCAGGCATGCATATATACAAAACCCACGACGAGCAATTGACAAAAGAAATCAATCAGAAAATGCAGAAGGAAAACAGAAAAGTGTCTGTGAAAGTTCATATCCGTATAAAACAAGGCTCTCCGGTAATAATTACTATGAGTGACGGCAAATTCGAAGTATCAGCCTCAGGAAGCCTTGTTGTTGAAAAGGCCGTAAACAGGGCGGTCAATAATGACGATGTTACAAGACAGATGTCGAAACTCGGCGGTACAGTATTCGAACTTGAAGATATTGTATTGGACCTTGAGGAAAATGTATTTGTACCCATGTCGGAGTTTGCAAATATCAGAAGAGAACTGGTGGAAAAGCTGACAGCAAAGAGAACGGAAGGTGCTGATTTATGAAAATCTCTTTGTATTTTTACACAATCCCCCAATATTTGAAATGCCTTTCCGTCATACAGGAAGCGGACTTTGTCTACCTTCCCTATGAATACTTTTTGTCAGGAAGTACAAAATCCAAAGGGAAAACAGTCTATGTGGCAGGACCCGACAGTACTATCAGCTACAATGCAGAGGGTCTGTCCAAGGAAAAATTCTTCATGACTTTTCCCTATGTTCTGAAAGGAAAAACAAAAACCACATTTATACGAGACTTTGGTTCAAACACCCTCTGCAGGCACAGCTATTTGCTTCAGAATCTCGGAGACATAACCGCTCTTGAGGATTTGTGTCAAAGCCGCAACTACACCATCCATGCGGACTATAGCTTCAATGTACAAAATACAAAAACCATGGATGTCTTGTATGAGATCGGTTTCAAATCAGTTACCCTGTCCCCCGAGCTTTCTGTAGACAAACTCTTGAACCTTTCAACGCATGCTGAATCAGGCTTTCTGCTAAAGGAAAAATACGCCGAGACAGTGTGCTACGGAAGAATAATTCTAATGAGAAGCGAGCACTGCTATATATCCGACGAAAGAGGATACAATTGCGGAAAGTGCTTGACCGATGACGAATACAGTTTGAAGGATGACAACGGCAATGTATTTCCGGTGCTTTCCAATCCTGCAGACTGCAGAAGCATTCTTCTTGATAGAGCGCCCTACATGATAAAGGATGCTGATTTTCTTGAAAAAATGAGAAACATGAGATCCTCAATTCTAAGACTCAACATATATGATGAAGATGCCAGTACAATATCAGCGTTAATCAAATATTTCAAATATGGTCTGTCCAGCAGTGAAACAGACAGAGTAAAACCATATTGCGGTAGAAACTAGGAGGTACCAATGAGAGAAAAAGTTGAAGTTTATGTGGAAAGATGCCGAGATGACGTAATTCTGCCTACATATGCAAATAAATACGATGCTGGAATGGATATTCGCAGCTGCGAGGATATTGTGATAAAGCCAAACGAGACTGTGATTGTCCCTACCGGGCTGAAGTTTGCCATACCTGAAGGGTATGAAATACAAGTGCGTCCCCGCTCCGGTTTGTCATACAAAACACCCCTTAGGATTTCAAACTCACCTGGTACAATTGACGCAGGCTACAGGGATGAAGTTGGAATAATTGTAACAAACATATCACAAATAGAAGCAATTGAGATAAAAAAGAACGATAGAATTGCTCAAATCGTTCTCCAAAGAGTTCCTGAAATAGTTTTCAGGGAAGTTGATGACATTTCGAAAATCGGCTCCAACAGGGGCGGAGGTTTTGGATCAACCGGTAAATCATAGGAGGAATATTCATGGAATTCAGATGTGCCATAGGTCAGGATTCTCATAGATTTTCAGAAGAAAAAAACAAGCCCCTTGTTCTTGGTGGCATAGAATTTGAAGGAAAACCTCTTCTTGCCAACAGTGACGGCGATGTGGTCCTTCATGCCGTTACAAATGCAATCTCAGGAATATCTGGAGTTAATATTCTGGGAGATATTGCTGATAGAATGTGCCAGCAAGGTATAACCGACTCAAAGGAATATTTGAAAGAAGCTTTGAAATATCTTGACTGGGAGATTGTAAACCTTTCAATCTCCATCGAGTGCAAAACTCCTAAAATATCACCAAGAATAAAGGATATGAAAGAATCATTAGCAGGACTTCTTAATATTTCTGAAGACAGAATAGGAATTACAGCTACAACAGGAGAAAACCTCACCGCATTCGGGCAAGGCCTTGGCATCCAGGTTTTCTGTATACTAACCGTAAAACGGTCATTGTCTTGACGGGAACATATCCTCTTTCATTTCTACAAATACGCCAAACACAAAGTTTATATACGGGAATAAAATGGCGAGTTTCATTATCCAGTTCAAGAACAGTGCAAAAATTGCATAAGCTGCGGAACCTCTGCCATAGTTCAAAGCCAGCATTATCAACTCAGAAACACCTATAGCAAAGATGAAGAGAGTTGCACGCGGCATTAGATACCAGCAGTATCCATTGACCATCCTCAATGCAACAAGCACTCCGCCGCGTTTGAATCCGATGATTCCCGGTACTGAAAACGACCAGTACATTACATAAAAAACGAGAGCGAAATACAAAAGCATTATTGTAAGGATTATCAACAGCAGCATCTGGAAAAAGATTCTTGAGTCGCCTGCAAAGAATATTTTTATCGACATGATTGCAGGAACCACCGTGTATGCCATTAATATGACGAATACAATTGTGAAGATCACAAAAAAGATAAACAGAAGACTCATTTTAATAAAGTGCCTGTTTATTCCGCTTTTGAAATCTCCTTTTTTCGGCTTGTACCCAAGGACGGACAAATACATTACCTGAGCATATCCGGAGAAAAACACTGCAAATATGCTGGCACATGCACTTACAAGCAATATGAAAACAATTATGCTGGTAACCATTATACCTGGGGTTGCCGCACTCGCCTTTATATCCTGTGCAAACTTTGCAAGATATTCCATGTAATCCAGAGTTATTAAAGTTTTAAGCGAGCCATACTTCTCTACAAAAGGGTTGAACTGCTCGATTATACACAACACAAATGTTGCTATTGCCAAAAATATCAATATTAAAGGTCTGTTCCTTACCCTTGCGAAGGCCTCCCTTAGTGTCTTCATAAAAACCTCCATTCGTGCCCTGGCAGGCACATAAATATTATTACAATGCAGACCGTAAAATATTATACCACTTGCACAAATTATTGGCAACTGTCAGCGGACCAGGAAACTATGGTTCCAATTTTTTCTCCGCATACCGCCCTTACCATGTTGTACGGATCCTTTATAGCAAATACATGGATTGCTATGTTGTTGTCCATGCACAGTGAGGTTGCAGTGGAATCCATAACTCCCAATCCCTTGTTCAATACATCCGAGTAATTTATATGCTCATACTTGACAGCATTGTCATTAACATTAGGATCACAGTCGTATACCCCATCCACATTCTTTGCAAGGAGTATCACATCAGCGTCAATTTCCACAGCTCTTAATGCTGCAGCTGTATCGGTAGTGAAGAAAGGATTTCCTGTACCGCATCCAAAGATTACAACTCTTCCCTTCTCCAAATGTCTTGTTGCCCTGTTTCTGATATATGGCTCTGCAATCTGTTTCATTTCTATTGCAGTCTGAACTCTCACAGTAACTCCCAGTTTTTCAAGATTGTCAGCCAGAGCCAGTGCATTTATTACCGTAGCAAGCATTCCCATGTGATCTGCACGGGTTCTGTCCATTTTCTTGCTCTTTGCACCTCTCCAGAAGTTTCCGCCTCCCACCACAAGGGCAACATCCACTCCCATATCCTGTATCCTCTTTATATTCAAGCAGACCTCATTCAATGTATCTTCATTTATTCCAAACTTGTCTGGTCCTGCCAATGCCTCTCCACTGATTTTTATAAGCACTCTTTTGTAAATCGGTTCCTGCATGAAATATTCCTCCTTGTTTACATATAAAAAAAGGGGAACAAAAGTCCCCAATATTTTTATTGTATTTGCTTCATTACTTCCTCAGCAAAGTTCTCTTCCTTCTTCTCGAGTCCTTCGCCTCTCTCATATCTTGCAAAACGTCTTATTGAAATTTTCTCTCCAATTGTTGCAATCATTTCCGTCAAAACATCTTTTACCTTCTTGTCAGGATCTTTTATGAAACCCTGCTCAAGCAAGCATATTTCCTCAAAATATTTGGAAATTCTACCTTCAACAATCTTGTCAACAATCTTTTCAGGTTTTCCTTCATTGAGGGCTTGTGCCTTAAGAATAGCTTTTTCCTTTTCTACTACTTCGGCAGGTACATCCTCAATGGATACATATTGTGGATTGGACGCAGCTATGTGCATGGCAATGTCCCTAACAAAATCCTTGAACATGTCATTTCTGGCTACAAAGTCAGTCTCACAGTTGACTTCCACCAGAACACCTATTCTTCCACCACCATGAATGTATGCATCAACAAGACCTTCTGTTGCTATTCTACCCTGTTTCTTTGCAGCAGTTGCAAGACCTTTCTCTCTCAAAATCTCAACTGCCTTGTCCATATCGCCATTTGCCTCTACCAAGGCATTCTTGCAGTCCATCATGCCTGCCTGAGTGCGCTCACGCAACTCCTTAACCATTGCAGCAGTTATTGTCATTCCTATACCCCCTTAGTATTATTCATCAAACTCAGCTGTATCGTCTTCAGCTTCGTTTTCAGCCTCTATTTCATCATGAGTTTCTTCAACATCTGCAGCTTCTTCAACTTCAGCCTGTTCGAAAGAATCTTCTTCAGCTTCAACGTCTTTAGCAAAAGATACGCCTTGTCTTCCTTCCAAAACAGCGTCAGCCATAGTTGATGCAATCAGTTTTACCGCCCTTATAGCATCGTCATTGCCTGGGATTACATAATCCACTTCGTCAGGATCGCAGTTTGTATCAACGATTGCCACTACTGGTATGCCCAGTTTTCTAGCTTCCATTACAGCATTTTTCTCAACTCTTGGGTCAACTACAAAAAGAGCTGATGGAAGTTTGTCAAGACCCTTGATACCGCCAAGGTTCTTCTCGAGCTTGTCTCTCTCTTGTTTCAGTTTGACAACTTCTTTCTTTGGAAGACGTTCAAAAAGCCCCTTCTCTTCCATTTCGTTAAGCTGATGCAATTTTTCAATTCTTTTTCTGATTGTTTTGAAGTTTGTAAGTGTACCACCAAGCCATCTGTTGTTTACATAGTACATGTCGCATCTTGTAGCTTCCTCATATATGGAATCTCTTGCCTGCTTCTTGGTACCTACGAAAAGAACTGTTCCGCCATTTCTGGCTACATCAACAAGGAAATAATAGGCTTCATCAATCATCTTCACAGTCTTCTGCAAATCTATAATATAGATTCCGTTTCTTTCTGTAAAAATGTACTCAGCCATTTTTGGGTTCCATCTCCTGGTCTGATGACCAAAATGCACACCCGCTTCAAGTAATTGTTTCATTGAAAGAACTGACATAAAAAATTTATCCTCCTTTTGTTTGTACTTCCGGCTTCTTCAACTCGCTCAAGAGACCCATGCAAAGGATCCAACCTTAGCGAATCAGACAACCGTGATTATTTTATTATAACTATCGCATTATACCAGATATTGTTCTACATTGCAACATCATTTTTACCCTATACAACGAATATGTCGTTAACTTCAAATGAAAAAGTAAAGTCCACCCCTTTTTCACACCAAGTGGACTTTAATTTTACAAAAACAAAAGTGGATTTTAATCTTACAAAAAAGATGGGTAGACTTAATAACAACTGATAACCACTAT
>JAAYLF010000012.1 GCA_012522035.1 Clostridiaceae bacterium | reverse complement strand
AAGAACGGCATGCTGGTGGATGTAGTCATCGGATTTGAGACAATAAACGATTATATCAAGGCAGAAAGCGGTTATTTCGGTGCAATTGTCGGAAGATGTGCCAACAGAATAAAAAATGCATCCTTTACACTAAACAATAAAACATACAGACTGGCCAAAAATGACGGCAACAACCATCTGCATGGAGGATACAACGGATTCGATAAAAGAATTTGGGATGTCGAGATTCTTGCAGAAGGAAATGGAATCAAACTCAGCCTTCTCAGCAAAGACATGGATGAAAACTATCCGGGAAATTTAAATGTCTCAGTAAAATATATATTTGACGACATGAACTCCCTTACAATCCATTACGAGGCTTGGTCAGATGCGGATACAATACTTAATCTTACCAACCACGCATATTTCAACCTGGGAGGCCACAACAGCGGTCATATCGGAAATACACTCCTTAAAATCAATGCCGATGGTTATCTTCCAACAGACAATGAGCTTATTCCTTTGGGAAATATTGCAAAGGTTGAAGGCACCGTATTTGACTTTAGAAACTACAGAAGAATATGTGAAGGTCTTGATTCCTATGATCCTCAAATACTTCTTGCAAAGGGATATGACCACAATTTTGTTTTAGATAAAAACCAGGGCAATTATGCAGCTTCATGCTATTGCGAAGAAACAGGTATCAAGATGGATTGTTTTACCGACATGCCCGGATTACAGCTTTATACAGGAAACTTCATTGATATTGATTTTTATGGGAAGGAATCATATGTATACAAACGTCAGGAAGGCTTCTGTCTTGAAACGCAATACTTTCCCAACAGCATCAACAATCCGGAATGGTTGCAACCCATACTCGGAAAGAATGAAAAATACGACAGCATTACAAGTTATGCCTTTTCCATAATTCAGTAGATAGAAAAAACCTTTGGTGTTTTCATTCACCAAAGGTTTTCTTATTACCCCTTTAACGAGAAAGTCTCAATCGCCATTTCCAAATCTTCCTTGTACACAACTTCAGGAAGCAGGCCTTTTACAATCAACTTCCCTGACTGGGCCTTTACCAGGTCAAAGCTGGCACCTGTCTTTTCAGTAACATTTTCAATAAATTGATTGATGCCATCTGCCAACATATACAAAGTATTTGTATTCTTGTACAGATTCTGAGGCACTTCAATGCCCATTATTTCAACCCTGTCTATGGCAATATAGTTTACTCTGTTGTTTTTTATTTCGCACCTGAATTTCGCATACACATCCGTATACTTTGGCATTGCATCAAACATCGGAAAAAATTTATCAATTGAATTCCTGTTGTCTTCTGTCAGCAAGTATTGCGCTATGTAATCTTTGTTTATTAATCCTGCAGCTTCAATTGATGAGTTCTTGTTGATTTTTACCTGCATGTCTTTTACAACATCAGTTTCAGGCCAGTTGTATTTGACAAGTGAAGTAAGCTCTTCGTTGGTCAATACAATATCCGTATATCCATTGTGCTTTTTTAAAGACGAGGTAAACTTCGTCATTGCACTATCATAGTGCTTGCGATTTGCCTCAATACCCAGATCTGTTGCTCCAAATATTCTCGAAATATTAAGCAGGATTCCAATGGAAACAAAAGTAATAATCAATAAAATCAGCAAAATTGTTATATTTTTGCTGCTTCTTGTCTTTTCCTTCATTGGAATAATCCTGCTTATAGGTCTTTCGCATGTTTCACAGAAATTGTCTGTTTCCTTGATAAATGCACCACAATTCTTACAGTTCATCCTAAATCCCTCTCTTTATTCTTTTTTGCTATTATCTTTGCCAAAATTCACCTGTTCCATACAGCAAAACAAACAAAAAGAGGAAATAAATATAAATTTATTTATCCAAAAACTCTACAAATGCGATATACGCAGTTTCCGCCCAATCCCATATTGTTGAACATGTGCTTCTGTCTGCATAAACAAGACGATCTTTTATATCACGAGACAGATATCCCCTTAAACCGTCTTTATGCTCCTGGGGTATCACGCAAGCCACCAACAGATTTGAAAGACTCACGCTGCCCCTCACCTTGACTGGGTGATATCCATCCAATACCGCATCATTCAATTCAGCTATATCATCATACCTAAAGTAGAATTTTACAGTAGGACTAAAGAAGTTTCTTAAATCTTCCTCATATATAACTCTGCCAAGGATTTTTTCCAGCACTGTCCTGTCACCAAAAAAGCAGTTGCCCCAGGTAAACGGAACGTATTGAAAATAATCTGGTGGATCGCCTTGATAGTTTACGGGGTCTTTTACCAGGACTTCAGGACTCATGTTTTT
>JAAYLF010000011.1 GCA_012522035.1 Clostridiaceae bacterium | reverse complement strand
CTCTGAAAATATCAATAATTCTTGCTTTCTGCATTAAGCCGTGTATATCATTCTTTATCCTATTGTACATAATCTGACATCCAAAAATAAATGACGCCAGTCAAATCGGTGACTGACGTCATATTGTATAACCCACTATTATACATTATGCATTTTCAACAGTTTCTTTAACTTCTTTCTTCTTTATCAAGTCGCCTATGCTCAAGACAAGATTCAGCAGTATACCAAATATGGCTGCGGTTGCTACACATGGTATGTCGAGACCGAAGAATGGAATGTTGCCGGTTCCGCCAAATCCATAGTTGCCACCAAGACCTATTACCATTATACATGCCATAACTGCAATATTCTTGGCGCTGAACATGTCCACTTTTTTCTCTATCATGATTGCAACACCTTGTGCAGCAATAGCTCCGAACAGATATATCTCAAGTCCGCCAATAACAGCAGCTGGAATTGCATAGATTACACTAATCAATGGGGTGAAGCAGGCAATAAGCATTGAAATCAAAGCTGCCACAACCAAAACATGTACGGAGAATACTCTTGTAATTGCCATTGCACTGATGTTCTCTCCATAGTTTGTACCTGCAGGACCGCCAATCGCACCTGCAACGATGTCTCCAATACCGTCACCAATCAGGTTCAAACCAAGCTTGCTGGCAAGGTCATACTTCTTATCGGAATTCTTCTTTCTAGCCAAATCCTTTACGTAAATATCAAGCTGATAGATATGTGCAGTAGACTCGGGTATGGTTGCAAGAGCTATAGGCATTATCGCAACAACTGCCCTTAGATTTGGTTTTGGGAAAGTAATATTTGGAAGGGCGAACAATTTATTATCCTGAATTGCTGCTGGAACAATTTTGAACAGATTAACATCCGTTGCCAAATAGACAATAAAGGCTGCAACACATCCTACCATTGGTCCAAGGATAAGAGGAAGTTGTCCCCAGATGCCTTTCAAGTAAACAGAGAACATTATTGTAGCAATCAAAGTAATCAATCCAACAACCAAGGGCATGGACTGAGCGTTGTTTCCTGCTGCAAGAATAGCATCTCCTTGCTCGTCAACGCCTTTGAATATGGACTGGGAGTCTTCAATAGCAGTACCTGCCAGAGTCAGACCTATAACCATGGCTATTGGGCCTGTAATGTGAGCAGGCAGTACCTTCTCGATGGATTCTTTTCCAAACTGCTTTACGATAAGACCTGCAATAATTGAAACGAAACCTGACATTACAATACCGAATTGTGCCATGGCAATCTTATCATCCAAGGAGTATCCTGAAAGTTCCTCAAGAGCCATCAAGCTGCCTATGGCAGTTACATATGAAAAGCTGGAACCATAATACAGCGGAATCTTTCTTCCTGTAACAAGGATGAAGCACAATGTAGCCAAACCACTAGCAAATATAGAGGTGGAAATGTGAAATCCAGTAATAATTGCAACAGCAACAGTAGCAGGGAACATTACGATAACTTGCTGCAGAGCGTACAATATCAGTTTCCATACCGGTGGCCGTTCATCTGGTAAATAACCAATAAATTTTTTGTCATCTTGCATAAAAAAATCCCCCTATAGTATTAGATTTGATATAAAAAAACACCAGTCTCACCGTCTATTTCTTTTAGGCGGACCAGCACATTTTCCATTCTGGAAGTCGGGATGTTCTTCCCAACAAAATCGGGACGGATAGGAAGTTCACGATGGCCTCTGTCAACCAAAACCGCAAGCTGAATCTTGGCTGCCCTGCCCTGGTCCATAACCGCATCCATGGCAGCACGTGCCGTTCTACCCGTGTAAATAACATCATCAACCAAAACAACTTTTTTACCTATCAGTGAAAAAGGGATATCCGTGTCGTTAATAACGGATTTCCTGGTGTAATTTGATATGTCATCCCTGTAGGATGTAATGTCAAGAGCTCCAAGATCAATCCTTACTCCCTCAATTTTGTAGATCGCATCTGCTATTCTTTTTGCAATAGGATAACCTTTCGATTTTATGCCTATAATGCAGAGTTCTTCAGTACCATGATTTCTTTCGACTATCTGATGTGCAATACGAACAATAGCCCTTTCTACTGCTGTCTCGTCCATCATTTGTCCTTTCAACTTCACAATCCTCACCTCCACACAAAAAAAGTCTTGCCTGATTCAGAGCAGACAAGACATACTGACATAAATATACAAGAATACACTTATACTATTTATCCCGATATCTTGTCGGCATCTGGGTGCCCACTTAAAAATATCGTGCCCGAATGATAATAGCATTAATCAAAATAAATGTAAATACCCTAATCAAAAAATTTTTAAATTATTTTAGTCACCAACAAACTACATAAAACTGAACAACATTCTTATCGCGCCAAGGCTCGATTCAAGTCCTTCCGAAAACTGAGCAAAGAAAGTAGCCAGCGCCCCTGCAAATACTGTAAACACAAGTATAATGCCTAATATGTTCTATATAAAGGATATGAGCATGATTATGAGATTTGCCTGACAATACCTTTTTCTGTTAACATTTCCTGATCCGAACGCCCATACCAATGTCATGATAAACCCAATACAAGGAATCATTTGAACAATTAAAACAATGAGCCAGTCCTTGATATCAAGAGGTTTATTATTAGGATCCTCATACTGCGGTGCATATTGGTAACCCTGATTCATATAATTGTTATCCATATTAATCCATCCTTCCTTTTTCTCTATATATACAGCAAAGCCATCTACTGGTCAACTGTATTTTCATTGTTGATGCTACCTGGACAAAACTGTTTCAAGCAATCGCACAAGCAAGTTCCCGTCATAATACACCATTGGCACCTGATTTGGAAAAACCAGAAACATCCTGATACCATAAACAACCATGGTGGTTACCAATACAAAAACGAGCAGGGACTTCAAGCTTTTTGTATCAATAAACAAAACATATTTGAAAAGCCCATATGCAATTGCAAGTAAAACATAACTTGGAGCCATTGGATGCATTACAAGACTTTCCACAATTCTGCCCCTAAAAAGCAAAATTGTGGCCCTTGTCATGCCACATCCTGCACAAGGAAGACCTGTAAGCAATACAAAAGGGCAATATCTAGGCAAAAAAAGATTGGCTGTTAATGAATACAAACCAAAAACCAATAGCGCAGGTATTGCAATTTTCAAATCTTTTAATAAAAGCCCTAATCCCTTTTGCAGCCTTTTCACCCAATACTTCCTTCCTTGAATTTTTGTCCATTATACCATATACTAACTTTTGATATCAATACTGTCAGGAGTGAAGCCACATGAAACCACTTTTAATATACCCGACACCCAAAAAGGTGGAATACCTGGAAGGCACGAGCAAGAAAACAAGCGAGATAGTAAAAATACACAAGGAATACAAAAATGAAGAAGAATACAGAATTGAAATAAAGGATGATACAATAAAACTGTATGGAAGCGATGCAGGGTTGTTCCGGGCAGAAACCACCCTCAAGCTAATCTTTAAGCAGTGCGACCTAAGAATCCCAAATTTAAAGATAAAAGACAGCCCTGATTTCAGTGTGAGAGGGGTAATGCTGGACATATCCAGAAGCAAGATACCTACCATGGAAACCCTCTATCACATAATAGACATGCTGGCTGATTTGAAAATAAATCAGCTGCAACTGTACATAGAAGGGTTTTCTTTTGCATATGAAAGTTTTCCCGATGTATGGAAGGATCAGACTCCTGTCACAGGGGAGGAAATTGTTGAGCTTGACAGGTACTGCCGGGAAAGATATATCGAACTGGTTCCAAACCAGAACAGTTTTGGACACATGGGTCCCTGGCTTGCAAGGGAAGAGTTCAAAGATCTTGCAGAATGCCCGGACGGGTTTGAGTTCCAAGGAACTTTCATCCCCACTCCGCTGTGTCTGAATCCCCTTGATGACAGGTCTTTTGAATTTGTCAAGAGCTTGTACGATGACCTTTTGCCTTACTTTTCCTCGGACAAGTTCAATGTGGGATGTGATGAAACCTTGGAACTTGGAAACGGAAAAAGCAAAAGCCTTTGCAACGAAGTTGGGGTTGGCAGAGTATACAAGAACTTTTTAATGAAAATCTACGAGGATGTTAAAAGAAGGGGCAAAACAATGATGTTCTGGGGAGATATTATCCTTTCCTACCCTGAACTTGTACCCGGACTGCCCAAAGATGTAATTACCCTTAACTGGGGATACTTGTCCACACAGCCAACAGAAGCAAGCTGTAAAATTTTCAAGGATGCCAACATCCCGTTTTACACCTGTCCAGGAACTGCTTCCTGGAACAGCATCTGGGGTCAGACCGACCAGATGATAGCAAACATTGACAATGCGGCAAGATATGGCAAAAAACACGGTGCCATGGGTCTTCTAAACACTGACTGGGGTGACAATGGACATTTGCAGTACCTGCCTGTAAGTTATGCAGGTTTTGCATATGGAGCTGCCATGTCCTGGAATACAAGAAAAAGGAATGAAAACTACAGCAACCTTCCAAGGTATCTGAACATGTTCATATTTGAAGATGAACGCGAAATAATGGGGCATCTGGTGCTTGAAGCAGGTCTTTACCATACATACGAGGAGATCAAACAGAACAACATAACAAACCTTGTAAGGGTTCTGTACTCACCTCTTGATGAAAAAGACTCTGTAAAAGGAACCACTTCAGAGTATATTGCATCAAGAATTTATCCATATATCAACAAAATACTGTATACCTTGAATGAAGCAAAAATGAAATGCAAGGATGCAGGTTTAATAGTTGATGAATATATAAACGGTGGAAGAATGCTTAAATTTGCATGCCATCTTGCCTGCTACAAGCTGGGATACCATGGTCTTTTGGATACTTTCCCCGACTCTGACATGACAAAGGAAGAGTTTGAAAAGGTTCTTCTTGGCATGCAAGAAACCATAGTGGATGAGCACAAAAGGCTTTGGAGCATGAGAAACAGAAAAGGAGGCCTTGAAGACAGCCTCCGTGTTGTAACCAAAATTTTACCAGACAACTGATGGTTCTCCATGCAGGTTTGGCAGTGGATGAGGGCGAACCAAGGCCCCACCGTTTTCATAAGACTCAATGACCGCAAAGGTTGCCTCAAGGGTTGCCAATGCATCCCTTCCCGAAGAACGGATGAATTCCTTTGGAACCTTGTTGGTTATATCCTCAAGGAATGCATGTCTTCTTGTCGGG
>JAAYLF010000150.1 GCA_012522035.1 Clostridiaceae bacterium | reverse complement strand
CAAATATGTCTTGTTCTTGCCTGTTTCAAATTCTTATCCCAATAATTTTCATACATTTGAAGATATAAACCATTTTTTCTTTTATCTTTACGTAAAAAGTATGCCATGTTAATCCTCTGTTTTCAGGGTACTATGAAGAACTATTATTATATCATGCATAAAATTTTTTTGCAAGAAAAAAACACCAGATTTTTCTGGTGTAAACACAAATAATATGTAGTTTTCCAAGGTTTATAAGATAATAACTATGCATATCTATTTTGGAATTACGGATTATACTAGTACCTTATGACGGAAGACGGGTATATATAGTAAGTGTTTTGATGTGTTAAGTTATCAAATGGGATCTTTGTTTTTCTGTAGTTCGGCTTTGTAGAAACAGGAAAACATGCTATAATAATAAAATTAGTTGATTACATAGGATAATGAGGGGACTGTTATGAATGCCGATGAAAAAGCAATAGCAAGGTTACTTTTTACAATAAGATATATAAATGTGAAGGACAGGCTTTTCAAGATCTTTTTAACCAACTAATGAGCTATTATGATATGGATTTTAGACCTATAAAGCCATGGGGAAACGTTGGTGATAGAAAAAACGATGGTTACATAAAATCGAAAGGTATATACTATCAAGTATACGCACCAGAAGACATTAGAAAATCATATATGGATGCACTGAAGAAGTTAAAGAATGATTTTGAAGGCTTAATTAAACAGTGGTCTCCTGTTAATGAGTTTTACTTCGTTATTAATGATAAGTACCGTGGAGCGAGTCCTGATTGTGAAATAGAAATTCAAAAAATAAAGGAGGTTTATTCGCTTAAAAATGCGGGCGTATTACTTGCCAAAGATATGGAGAACATGCTTTTTGAGCTGGACGACGATCAAATAATAAACATAGTAGGATATCTGCCAGATCCTGCAAATATTAAGGAGTTTGATTATTCAATACTGAATGAAGTTATCGTCTACATAATGGAGCAGCCAATTGATCGGGATGGTGTGTACAATTTAACTGTGCCTGATTGGGACGAAAAAATAAGGTTTAACAATCTATCAAAAGCATTGTCCGAGATGCTTATGAAAGGGTTATATCATATAGGATCTCTTGAAAAGTTTTTGGCTAATAGTAGCCCATTTCTTGCAGAACAAATAAGGGACAAAATTAATAGGATATATTGTCAAGAGAGAGAAACTAAAAATGGAGATGAGTTGTTTTGGAATATGGTTGACCGTTTATCCCCTAAAGATCAACGAATGTATAAGGAAGCGGTTTTTACAATTATGGCTAAGTATTTTGAGACTTGTGATATTTTTGATGAGCCAACTGGGGAGGGAGAAGGATGATTATTCCTACGAAACATACAAATTTCGCTGAATCGCTACTCGGATTTGGAAGTTATATTATAAAAAAGATTGGAACAGTCAAATCGATAGATGATTTATGGTACGAATATAAGGAGGACTATGCAAATGACATCTATCCAGCAAAGCATAGCTTTGACAACTTGTTGTTAACTATAATTTTTCTTTATACTATAGGTGTTATTGAAGAAAGAGATGGGGGCATTGTAAAATGCTATTGCTAAAAGTATACTCAAACAAGAATACTTTTAAAACTGTAGAGTTCAATAGGCATGGACTGAACTTCATTCTTGCTTGTCAAAAAGAGCCTAAATCAACTGATAAAGGAAAAACCTATAATGGTGTAGGAAAATCTTTATTAGTAAGAATTATTCATTTTTGTATGGGTGCAAATGCCAGAGGTTATAAATCCTTTTGTGAAAACCTGCCTGGATGGGAGTTTTATGTTGATTTTTTGATAGAAAACGAGGTCCATACAGTAAAAAGAACAACCGACAACCCGAATAAAATCTACTTGGATGATGAAGAATATACAGTAGAGAGGTTCAATTCTAGAATGCAGCGTATGTGTTTTAATATACCTGATGGAATCTCCAATCTAACATTCAGGTCGCTATTCCCGTTTTTCATAAGGCCAAACGCATCAGCTTATAAAGACTATGACAATCCAACCAATTTTAAAAAGGATTATCAGAAAATTCTTAATAATGCGTTTTTGCTTGGTTTGGATATCTTTCTAGCACAAGACAAGGCTGAACCAAAACAAGAAAAAGATAGAATTAAGGAATTGGAAAACAGTATTAAGAAAGAAGATTTCTTTAGGGATTACTTCTTTGGTGACAAAGATGTTACTCTTACAGTATTGGATTTGGAAGAGCAAATCAAAAGACTTGACGAAAACTTAAAGGAGTTCAAGGTTGCGGAAGATTATGAGGATATTCAAATTGAGGCTGATAGAATCGAACGGAAATTATTCTCAATGAACAACGAAATTATCTTGCTGCAGAACAATATTGAAAGGATAGATGAGAGTTTAGAGATTAAGGCATCTATAGGGAAAGATGATGTACTAGCCATATATGAAGAGGCGAAAGTGTATTTTTCTGAAAATCTTACCAAAACATTGGATGAGATACAGGAGTTTTATGATACCCTTCTTGCCAGACGCAAAAAAAGGCTTTTGGAGCAAAAGAATAAACTGTTATTGGAAAAAGAAAAAAAGGAAGTTGAAGTTGAAAAGTTACAAAAAGAATTCAATGGGTTGATGAAATATCTTGGAGATCATCAAGCACTGGATGTTTTTATTGCGTTAAGTAATAGAAGTGCTGAGCTTAAGGCACAAAGGGACAACTTGATAAAATTCCATAATCTGCAACAAGAGTGTAAAGAGAAAATAAGGCAGATTGAAAGAAAGCAACTGGAATCAACGGAGATGACAGAAAAATATCTAAAGGAAATGCAGTCTGAGATTGGTGAATTAATTGATTACTTTAGAAGGTTGGCAAAAAGGTTTTATCCATCAAGTGTTTCCGGGCTCTCTGTAGAGAACAATGATGGAGATAATCAATTAAGATATAATATTGAAGCCAAAATTGAATCAGACTCATCTGATGGAATTAATAATGTTAAGATATTCTTTTATGATTTGACAATATTATTTAAAGGTCACATGAAGAGTCTTACAACATGCTGCAATATCAGCTGTTAGCATATTTATCACCTCCCTCCTAAGTTTTTATTATAAGCAGTAAGATCAGGTTCATACCTTCTCAGTTGTGGAATATGCTCTGGAAGTTGCACAGACTCAATCTGAGGTATATTCTCATAAAGTCATCGGTGCAAACTTAAAAGGCTATCTACATCAGTAACACCATGCTGCAATGCTGCACATACAGTACCAACAGCTTGTTCAAAACTACCTTTTTGTGTCAGCCTTGCTATAACCATTAGCACATTCCCTCTATCCCTCTTGTTTAAGCATT